>JAAYVJ010000037.1 GCA_012517265.1 Planctomycetota bacterium
AATCGTTCGGGTCGATCCTGGCGAAGCGGTGCGTGTGGCCGCTGAACGCCAGATCGATATTCGCATGGTTCAGGATGGGCGACCACGACGTGCGAATGCGGGTGGCTCCGTAGCCCTGCCCATTGGCCGCCGGCGGGATGTGCACCAGCACGACCCGATATCTGGCGTTGCGGAAAGACTCCTCTTGGACTGCCTCTCGCAGCCAGCGGGTCTGCTCGGCCATATAGGCGTCGAAGGCTACCAATCCCGAGTACTCTTTGTTCCAATCGGCCTTGTCCTCGCCGCAATCCAGAACGAGGAAGCTGACCGGGCCATGCCGGAAGGCGTAGTAGTACCGTCCGCTGGGAGTTGGGAAGAGATCGAGCAGGTCTCTGGCCAGAGCGCCGCGGGTTTCGTGGTTGCCTCGGACGTAGACGAAGGGGATCTCCCTGGCGAATCGCTTGACGCAGCCGTCCAGGAATCCGTCGAAGACCTGGTTCTCCCGGGTCCAGTGGTCGATCATGTCTCCGTTGAGAACCACCATGTCGAGGGTATCCAGGGGAACCTGGTTGAGCAGAGAATCAAGCCGGTCGGCCTTCTCATGGATGTCGTTGACGATGCAGAACGAGAACTCCTCCTTCTGCGGATTCCACGCTTGCACGCGATAGGGGCCGGCGCTGATCGTGTCGCCGAACGTCACCTGGTAGGGGTCGAACTTCACGATCTCCGTGGAGACGACATGGTACGCGTATCGTCTCCCCGGCTGAAGGTCCGAAAGTGTGATTCTGTGGATCCTGGTGTTCGCGTCCACCAGGCGGTTGTGGCTGGACAGCGTCGTGACGACTTCGTTGCTGTCGCAAGGCGAATACTCGACCTTGGATACACAGTCCTTGTTCGTGAACCAGACGATGGTGGCCGAGGAGTCCGTGACTGCCTGGACGTAGGGTCCATGAACGATGTCCAACTTTGCCGTGTCCTGTGAAAAGGCCGGGGACAGCCCCAGGACGCAAGTGGCGACAACAGCGGCAACGAACAGGCGACGCATCCTCAGCATTGGACCTCCATGAACAAATCCCGGGAGCCGGCCCATTCGAAGGGTGAAAAGGCAGGTCCCGACAGTCAGGATACGCTCGGGGCCTCAAGGCCGCAAGGGGTCAGCACGCCAATCCCAGAATCTGCCTGAGCGTCGCCCAAGGCAATCGTCCTTGGGGATTTACTATCTGTCGTCGATGATCTACTATTGTACGAGACGATGGACTTTGGACCGCAACAATTTGGGAAATGGCTGGTGGTGGTCGGCGCGGCGACCGTGGGGGTCGGCTTGCTTGTCATGCTGCTCGGTCGAGTCGGGTTGTTTCGGTTGCCCGGCGATTTCGCCTTCGGGGGGCGCAACTGGCGGGTCTACCTCCCTCTCGCCAGCAGCATTCTCCTATCGGTCCTGCTGACGGTCATCCTTTGGCTGATCCACTATCTCACCCGCCGCTGAGCGGGTATAATGATGACCGCCTGAGCAGACAGTGGAACTGGGAGCCAATCGTGAAAGTCCAATGCGAGCTATGTCCGAAGAGGTGCGTCGTCGGGCCGGGACAGAGCGGCGAGTGCCGGGTCCGCGTCAACCTGGATGGGGTGCTTCGCAGCGTCGTGTACGGCTTCCCCTGCTCGATGAGCGTGGACGATCCGGTGGAGAAGAAGCCGGTCTTCCACTTCCTGCCGGGCACGAAGATTCTCTCCCTGGCCACCGTCGGATGTAATCTCCACTGCAAGAATTGCCAGAACTGGGAGATTTCCCAGACCAATCCTGAGGACAGCCGGGCGTTTGCGTGCCCCCCGGAGAAGGTGATTGCTTTGGCGCAACAGTACCGGCGGCCCTCCATCGCGTTTACCTATACCGAGCCGATCGTCTATTACGAGTACACCTTCGATACGGCCATACTCGCCCGCGAGTCGGGCATCCGAAACGTGCTCGTCACGGCCGGGTACGTGAACGAGGGGCCCTGGCGGAGACTGTTGCAGTATGTGGACGCCGTTCGAATCGATCTGAAGTCGATGTCCGAGGCGTTTTACCGCGACGTCTGCTCCGCGACACTCAAACCCGTCCAAAACGCGCTGGTGGTCGCCAAATCGATGGGCGTTCATGTCGAGGTGATCAACCTGGTGATCCCGACGCTGAACGACAAGCCGGAAGATCTACGGAATCTGTCCCGCTGGGTCGCCGCGAATCTGGGCAGGGAGACGCCGGTGCACTTCAGCGGTTTCTCGCCGACCTATCAGATGCGGCACCTGCCGCCGACTTCGTTGGAGACTCTGGAGGCAGCACGCGATATCGCGATCAGCGAGGGGCTCGAATACGTCTACATCGGCAATCGCCAGAGCGAAAAAGGGGAGAATACTTATTGCCCCAAGTGCCGCAAGCTCCTGATCCAGCGAGTAGGGTACACCGTGATGCAGAATCGGCTGGCGGACGGCCGGTGCCCCGATTGCGGCAGAGCCATTCATGGAGTGTGGAAATGACGCGAAGAGAATTCATGGCGAAGGCAAGCTCGTTTTCAGCCCTGTGCGTGGGTCTGCCGCAGATCGCACGTCGGGTCGCACCGCGCGGCGTTGTTCGTGCCGCCAAACCATTCAAGTACTCCGGCCGTATCGTGCCGATGCGCGACATCCACACCGAATCCAAGTGGAGTGGCTGAATCATGGACTCTTGGAAGAGCACAGCAATGACACTGGCAGTTCTATCTTATCTGGCGGTTGGTTCCCATGCCGGGGAAGGTCCGGTCGGCAAAGAGGTTCTCAAGGCGGCGTTCGCAGGAAGCTGGTACAGCGCCGACGCCAACGAATTGCGGCGCGACATCGCGGGCTACCTTGAGGAAGCCCAAGTCGAGCCGCGACAAGACGTCCTAGGCCTCGTATTGCCGCACGCCGGCTATGCGTATTCGGGCCCGACGGCCGCCTGCGGCATCAAATCGCTCGGGCGCGGCTATCGCCGTGTCGTCGTGATCGGGCCGACGCACCGTCTGCCGATGGAGGACACGTTCAGCGTCCCGAGGGCGACGCACGTCGAGACCCCGCTGGGACAGGTCGCTCTGGACATCGAGTTCATCGGCAGGCTCCTGCAGCATCCGGTGTTTCAGAGCATCCCCTCGGCCCACACGCAGGAGCACAGCGTCGAGGCGGAGATTCCCCTGCTCCAGTACAAGCTGGGCGATTTCAAGCTCGTGCCGATCGTCGCGGGGCAGTGTTCTTACGCGGCCGTGGCGCAAGCGGCCAGGATTCTCGCCGGCCTGGTCGACGCCGACACGCTGGTCGTCGCCAGTTCGGACTTCACGCACTACGGCCCGCAGTACCGCTATGTGCCGTTCACGGACAACATTCCCAAGAACGTCAAGAAGCTCGACATGGGCGCGTTCGAGTTCATCCGCAAGCTCGACGCCAAGGGCCTGCTCGCCTATCGGGATGAAAAGGAGGCGACGATCTGCGGCTGCGTGCCCATCGCGGTGCTGCTGGAGGTGCTCGGAAAGGACACGAAGGCCGAGATGCTTCACTACGCCACGTCCGGGGAGACGACCGGGGAGTACACGAACTCCGTCAGCTACATGGCGGTCGCCTTTCGCGGCGTCTGGGCCACCCCTGCTGCCGCGCCGGCGGCGGACACGTCCTCGTCGCCGTTGACGGCGGAGGACAAGAAACAGCTTCTGGCCCTGGCCCGCAAAACTCTGCGATACGCCCTGGATCACCAGAAGGTCCCTCAGGCATCGGACTTGGACTTCACACCGTCCGAGGCAATGACGCGACCGCGAGCGGCGTTCGTCACGCTCAAGAAGCAGGGGCAGTTGCGAGGCTGCGTGGGGGACATCTTCCCCCAGCGGCCCCTATACAAGTCCGTGATCGGCAATGCGGTCTATGCCGGCTTCGGGGACCGGCGGTTCGAGCCGCTCCGCAGCGACGAGTACGGCCAGCTCAAGATCGAGATCTCCGCGTTGACCAGTCCGACGCCGGTCGCTTCGTGGCGGCAGATCCGCATCGGAACCGACGGCATGGTCCTGAACAAAGGCGGCCGATCCGCGGTCTTCCTGCCTCAGGTGGCCCCCGAGCAGGGCTGGGATCTGGAGACCACGCTGTCCCAGTTGTCGCTCAAGGCCGGGCTGCCCGCCGACGCGTGGAAACAGGGCGCAAGTTTCCTGGTATTCCAGGCGGACGTGTTCGGTGAGGAACCATGAAGTTCGCCCGGGGATTGATGATCGTCGCTTACGGGCTGGTCGCCATCGCCTCCCAGACCCTCTTGTTTCGCGAGTTCGTCACCGCCTTCGAGGGCAACGACATCGGCGTCGGCGTCTTCTTCGCCTCCTGGTTCCTCTGGGTGAGCCTGGGGGCCCTTCTCGTCCGGCGAGGGGATCGTTTCACGCAGTTCCTGGTCGTTCACATTGAGCCTCTCTTTCTCCTGTACATCCCGGCCTTCGTTGCACAGCTCCTCCTGATTCTCAATTTCCGTCGCCTGGCCGGCGCGGCTTCCTATGATCTCCTGTCGGTGCAGACGATCGTCCTGTGGTCCATGGTCGTCAACGCGCCGGTGAGTCTCGTCACCGGGGCCTTGTTTCCGCTGGCCTGTCGCTGGATCGAACAGACCCATACCTTCCCGGTCTCCCGCGTGTACGTCCTCGAAGCCGTCGGCAGTTTTGCTGGCGGCCTGGCCGTCACCGCCCTGCTCGCGTGGCACGTGCCGATGGTGCGGGTATCGGTTCTTCTCTCGCTGATTCTGTCGGCTTTTGTTGCCTTCTCCTGCCTGTTCGCATCGGGCGGCAGGCGATTTGCCGCCATCGCATCGGCGGCGATGCTGGCGTCTTCAGCCGCGGTTCTGGCCACGGGAACCGATCACGTCCTCACGCGGGCGGTGCAGGCTATCCAATGGAGCAGACTGTTGCCTGGCCAGGCCCTCCAAGGCGCCTTTCAGACCGCCCAAGCCGAGTATCTGTACGGCGCATACGGCGGGCAGTGGATCGCCATCCGGGAGGGCAGCGTCTGCGAGGCCCTGCCGGGTGAGGAGGAGGCCGGGCGAACCGCAGCCGCCGTGCTCTGCCAGAACCCTCAAGCCAGGCGGATCCTCGTGATCGGGTCGGGGCTGGCGTTGTGCAACCGTCTGTTGCTCTTGCCGCAGATTGAGCACCTGGCCTGGGCCCATCCTGATGCCGAATACACTCGGCATCTCCTTGAACATCTGCCGCCGCAGTTCTCGATGGCCGACGCCCGATTCCATCTGGTTGCGGACGAGATCCGGCGCTATCTGGAGGGAGCGAGAGACTCGTTCGACGTTGTGATTCTCAGCCTCTCCGACGTCACCGGATCGACGTTCAATCGCTATTACACGGCGGAGTTCTACGAGCGGATCCAGGCCGCCCTGCATCCGACCGGCGTCATCGCCGTGGGAATCCCCGGCGGCGAGGATGTCATGGGAGATGAACTGGTCGGCCTGGGGGCTTCGACCCGCAGGACGCTGGGGGAGGTCTTTGCCAATCAGGTTCTCGTTCCGGGCCAGCAGACATGGCTGATCGCCTCCGCCGCCGGGACTCTCACGGGCGATCCGGCAGTCCTCCGCGACCGTTTCGCTTCCATGGCGGGCTCCCAACGGGTCTTCCCTGCCGCCGGTCTGCTGTCGGTGTATCTGCCGGATCGGGCTGTGGAGGCGACGCGAGCCTATGAGAAGGCGGACCTGCCGGAGAGGCTCCTGATCAATCGGGATTCGCACCCTCTGGCCAGCCTGTACGGCCTGTCGTTGGCGGCCCGCCAGTCGGGCGCTTCGGTGACGCGATTCATCAGGCTCCTGGCTCTCAGCGGATGGCTGCCGTTCGCCGTGCCCATTTTCGTCTTTGTGGCCCTGCGCGTCCTCGCGATGACGGAACCACGTCGAGATGGAGGCCCATCGAGCTTCGACAGTCTCTTTCTGGTCTTCTCGACCGGCTGGGCGGCCATCGCCGGAGTCATCGTTCTGATGTACCAGTACGAAACCCACTTTGGCTCGCTGTATCTCCACATTGGCCTTGTATCCTCGCTGTTCATGGCCGGGCTGACGGTGGGGGCACTGCTTGTCGGTTTTGCCATCTCCCGTCAGTCCGACCAGCGTTTCGTACAGGCACTTCTTGCGGCTGCTCTCCTGATGCACGCGGTCGTGTTGGCCGCCCTGGCCACCGATCGGACCGCCGCGGCGCCGGGACACGCATTTTTTGCGTTGGCGTTCTTCGTCGCCGGCCTATCCTGTGGCGGGTATTGGCCCATCGCGGCGGCCCAACTTGCGGCCAGTTCGCTCAATCCGGGGCAGGCCGGCAGCCGGCTCGAAACCGCCGATCATCTGGGGGCCTGTCTCGGCGGTCTGGCGACAAGCCTTCTGATGGTCCCCGTCCTTGGAACGAGGACCTCCCTGCTGGTCCTTGCCGGCTTCGTTCTGGCCAATCTGCCCGGCGCCGTCACAGGGCTGCGGTCGTGTGGAACGACACGGATGGCCACGGAAACCCGAGGATTCAGACGCGCCGGCTATGCCCTTTTCGGCGTCGTCGCATGCGTGGTCCTCTGCTCCAACCTCCTGGCCCTCGCGAGCGAACGATCGCAGCCGGCGTTGCCCTCGTACGCCGTCCATTCTCTGGCAGGGGATCTTCAGACGCGGCGCATGTCGGCGCAACTCCAGAGCGGCCGAAAGGCAGAGTACGTCGCAATCCTCGATCCGAACCACAAGACTGTCGGATATGTGCTCAGTTCGGCTGATTTCGCCGCCGACGTCCGCGGGTTCGGCGGCAGGTTCAACCTTGTCTTTCGCACAGACACGGCCGGAAGACTGGTCGATCTGCTTCTCGTCCGCTCCAACGAGACGCCGTCCTATCTCGATTTGCTCGGCGGCTGGCTCGACTCCCTCCGGGGCAAGCCCACATCCTTGCCCGGCGTACACGCAGTAAGCGGCGCGACCGTCAGCTCGGAGGCGATTCTCTCTGCGGTACGAATCTCCGGACAACGCTTCGCTGGCGAAATCCTCCAGAGCGGCCCATCCGGCGGCGAACGAGTCGCCTCCATGACAGACAAGGTCTCGCTGTACTTCCTGGCGACAACTATCCTGGCCTTCGCCGCCATGTGGATGGGGCGCGCCTGGGGGCGGCTCCTGGTCCTGGTCGTCGCCTTCTTCCTGGGCGGCGTCCTCCTGAACGCCCAGTACTCCACCGAGCAGATCGCCACCCTGCTGTCGTTCGATGTCCCGCGACCCGGGCCGACAGGCTCGTTCATGCTGGCGATCGGCGTACCGGTCCTGGGACTGCTCTTTGGGAACCTCTATTGCGGCTACCTCTGTCCTTTCGGCGCGGCTCAGGAGTTGGTCGGCTATCTGGTTGCTCAGCGTTTGCGTCCCAGGCCGGCCCGTGCCCCGATGCGTGCGGCCCGGTTCATCAAGTACCTCGTGCTGGCCGTCTTCCTTATCGGGTTTTTCGTCGCCAGAGACCGACGCATATTGGGGCCCGATCCCCTCACGTCCGTCTTCGCCCTCCCGGTTCAGTCTCGCATGTCCGTGTTGACGCTCGCGACTGTGGGAGTGATCCTGGGCGTCTCAATCCTGCACCTGCGTTTCTGGTGTCGCTATCTCTGCCCGGCGGGCGCGTTCCTGTCGCTGCTCAACCGCGTTCGGCTCCTGCGAAGGCTTGTCCCCGCCAAATCGTTCGGCCGATGCGAGTTCGGCCTGACGGCCTCGGACCACCTCGACTGTCTTTACTGCGATCGCTGTCAGCGCGGGAGGAGATTTGAGGTTTCAGAATTGAGATCTCAAAGGGGCGTCAAGACGCCCGTCCTGGTCGCGGCAGCCCTCCTCGGCCTGTTCATCTCGGGACTCTCCCTGAACCAGCTTCGCCACACCGTGCCTGAGATCCTCCAAGAGGCCCCTTCCAGCGTCGGGGCCGGCGGCAAACCCCGCGATCTGGACGTCCGGCAAATGCGGACCTTGATCGAACAGGGCCGCCTGTCAGATCGGGAGGCTGACCATTACAGGCGACTGGACTGATCCAGTCCAAGAGGCCTTACGCCCCTCCAGCGATTTGCGATTTTGATCTGAGGTTTCATTTGACAAACCGCCGGTCCCACAGCATAAATCACGGATCGTCAATCGCAATCCTACGGGCTCTGGTGTTTCTCAGTGCTAAAGCAGCTATACATCACGGACGGAAGAGTTACGGACAGCGGCCAGGGCGAGGCCCCCGTGTGGGTCTATACGGCCCCGGACGAGGCCGAGCGCAAGTACCTCGTCGAGCAGTTGAAGATCGACGAGCACACCCTGAACTCGGCGTTGGACCCCGACGAGCTGAGCCGCGTCGAGTTCGAGCCCGAGCACGCCGCGATGATCTTCAAGCGGCCCAAGCACTACACGGCCCAGGACAATTTTCTCTTTCGCGTGGTCTCCACCGGCGTTTTCCTGTTCAAGGACCGTCTCATCATCGTCCGCACCGACGACGCGGCGCTGTTCGAGGGCCGGCCCTTCCTCAAGATCCAGACGGTCCAGGACGTGTTCCTCAAGCTGATCTACCGGGCGATTGCCCATTTCGTCGAACACCTGCGGGCCATCAACATGATCTCCGGCGAGCTCGAGCAGCAGATCAACCTGTCCATGGAGAACCGCTACCTGCTCAATCTGTTCACGCTGGAAAAGAGCCTGGTCTACTATCTCAGCGCGATCAACTCCAATGCCGTGCTCATCGAGAAGCTCCGGAACAACACGGCCAGGCTGGGACTGACCCCCGAGAACGGGGAGTTCCTCGACGACATCGCCATCGAGAACAACCAGTGCCGCGGCCAGACCGAGATCTACACCCAGGTGCTCGCCGGCCTGATGGACGCCCGGGCGTCCATCATCAGCAACAACCTCAACGTGCGGATCAAGGCCCTGACGATCATCACGATCGGCATCATGCTGCCGACGTTCATCGTCAGCCTGTTCTCGATGAACGTGCCGATCCCGATGTCGTCCCACTGGTACGCATTCTGGATCATCATTGGGATCACGGGCGTTTCGGTGGCGGCGCTGGCGTTCCTCTGGTATAAGATGCGCTGGTGACGTGGAAGAGAAATTCCACCAGAGGCACGGCCATTATGCCGACGCCGTCTTCCCCGGCCTAGGTATAACAGCAACCATGAGCTGATTGCCGATATCGCTGACTCGATGCTGGCTCGGCCTGTTCCTGGTCGCCGTTGTGACAGGAGTCCACCCCGGTGGCATTCAGGCGGCCTCCACTTGGCAGGGACCGATCCCGAGCGACACGACATGGGGGCCTACGGCGGCGTCTCTCAGGCCAGTTTGTCCTTGTCGCTCGTCGGGAGTGCGACCGATCTGAATTGCGACGACGCCGTGCCTCCGCTTTCGTCAATTCCCAGTTTTCCATTTCCTTTTTCCAGTCTCTGCGCTATGATACGCGGCAATTGGGAAACCGAAATCGCTGCGTTGGCAGGTCTTCCCCGGCTTTGTGGAAGGCGATGAAGAAGTGATATGGAAACCGTTCTGCGATGTCGCAATCTAATCGAACTGTTCAATCAGTCGCTGGCCAAGGTGACCGATCCGGACAAGCTCGTTGTGGAAATCATCCGACCGGACCGGCACGAGACGCTGACCTTCGGACAATTGAAGGCACGGGCCGAGATCTTCGCCACGTGGCTGGCGCGTGAATCCGGCCTGGTACGAGGCGACAAGGTCGCTCTGGTCAGCAAGAATCGAGCCGACTGGGATGTCGCGTTCTGGGGCACCATTCTGGCAGGCATGGTCCCGGTTCTGATCGACCCCGAGCGGGGACCTCACGGCGTCATTTCGCACCTCCAGGCCACCGACAGTCGCGGCCTGGTGCTGGCGGACGACTACACGGAGGAAGACGCCCGCCGGGAACTGGCGGATTTTTGCCATGCCAACAACCTCCGCCTGTCGATCCTGACGGGCAAGCCTCTGTGCTCGCTCAGTTCCCCAAGTCGTGTCGACCTCGACGCTGTCGCGCGAGAGACCGCCGCGGACGACACCGCGGTAATCCTCTGCACATCCGGAACGACCGGCGACCCTCGTGAGGTCGAGCTGACCCACGCGAATCTGGTCGCCAACCTGGAGGGTTCGATCCGCAAGGTGGATCTGACGCCGGCCGACGTCCTGGGGCACATCCTGCCGCCCCACCACTCCTTCGGCATGACCGTCGGCAAAATGCTGGCTCTGGCCGCCGGGGCGACGAACGTCTACACAAACAAGTACCGCGAGGTCCCGGACCTGATCCGCGACCGAGGCATCACGATCTTCATCGCAATCCCCGCCCTTTACACAACTCTCGCCAAGAAGCTCGACGACGGCGTCGCCAAGCAGAAGAAGCAGAGCCGCCTGGTCGCCCTGCTCGACCGCTTGGCGCCCGGATATCTCGGCAGGCGGATGCGAAAGAAGCTCGGGTGGACCCAGGTGCGGTTCTTCCTCTCGGGCGCCGCGCCGATGCCCCGCTGGGTGTTGGAGAGCCTCTGGCGGCGAGGATTCCGGATGTACGAAGGCTACGGCACGACCGAGAACTCCCCTGTCTACGGATTCAACGAGCGACCTGACCGAATCGGCTCGGTGGGCCAGCCCATCTGCACGCTGGTGACGAAGATCGTGGACGAGGAGAATCGCACGCTGGCCCCAAACCAGCGAGGCGAGATCTGCCTGGGCGGGCCGTGCATCGCCAAAGGCTACTACAAGAATCCCAAGGCAACGCAGGCCGTCATCGACGTGGACGAGCACGGCGTTCGCTGGCTCCACACCGGCGACCTCGGCTATCTCGACCCGGAGGGAAACCTCTACATCACCGGCCGCAAGAAGTACCTCATCATCCTGCCCGGCGGCAAGAACGTCAATCCCGAGCGGGTCGAGTCGGCCCTGTCCGAGGCGCAGTTCGTCAAGGAGATCCTCGTCGTGCCCAGCCGGCGGGAAGAGAGCAACGGGCTGATGGAAGAGTCCGTGCGCGTCCTCGTGCAGCCCGCCTGGGAATCGCTGGAGGCCCATACGGGACAGTCCCGCCAGGACCTGCTGGCGCAACCCCAACTGGTCAAGAACCTGATCTGGGAGAGCATTCGCGACTGCCAGAACCGGAACAAGCACCTCTCGCACTTTGAGAAAATCGCGAGCCACAATATCGAGATCCATCCGGGCGAGTTTCAGAAGACTTCGACAGGCAAGGTCAAACGCGACCACTACATCAATCTCGAACACCTCGAGGCCAAGCACACCCGCATCGCGGAATACCGAGCCGCGAAGGCCGCATCCAGGCCGATCCACGACGCGGCAGAAGCTTGAACAGAATTTCGAA
>JAAYVJ010000328.1 GCA_012517265.1 Planctomycetota bacterium
GGGTTTTGGCCGAGACCAATTCGACCGAGATCAGGAAGTCCGAACTCGTCGTGGACTGATTCATCGCATGGATCGCCAGGATGTTGCGGCCCTGTTGGAGCTTGCCCAGATGCGCTGTCACATCGAACGGCTCGAAGGCGGCCGCGGCATCATCGGGATTCTGCGTGTTGGCAGCAGAGTTCCACGTCGGATTGCCTGTGAAGTTCTTTCTGGCGATCTCCGCTCCGTTGAGGTAGGCGATGAAGCCATCGTCATAGCGGACATTCAGCGTCAGGCTCGTCAGTTCGGCCAGATCGGTCGCCGCGACATCGAAGGGGATCCGCAGATAGCAACTCGCGTTGCGGGCGTACATCTGGCTCTGCACGTCGGTCCGAAAGAGGGTCTCGTAGCCGGTGCTGCGCTCGAAACCGACTCCGCCCAGACCGCTGATCCAGGTCGAATCGTCGAACGCCCCGCTCCCCTTCCAGGCGTCGTCGACCGCCGCCATGGGGATGAGGACCCGCTTCGCGGCGCTCTCCAGAACGAGTCTGACTTCATCCGAAGCCGCCGCCGTTGATCCGGGCAGTCGAGGATCGCTTCCGTCGAGCGTATACCAGAGGGTTCCGGCCCCGCCGTGCAGTGAAACCGCGTTCCCGGCGTCCAGGTGCCCCCCCTGTTGGCTGAAGCTGGGCGGGTCGATCTTGGGGTACCAGCCCTGCGACTTGAACTGGTTCAAGACGATGCCCGTGCGTCTGGGGAAGTAGTTGTCGACCATGCTTTGGATATCGGGCTTCCAGTCGTCGTCCCGGGTTCGGGGCTTCGCACGCTTGGAATCGCCCCATCGGGCCGATTCGGCGATGATCGCGGTCTCGATCTGACTGGCCCGGGCCATGAAGCGATTCGTGGCGACTTCTTGGGTCAGCAAACCACCGTTGAAGAAGTACTTGTAGACGCGGTCGGCGAAACGCATCTTGTAGTCGGGGTGCAGGACCAGGTGCGTGTGCATCCACATCGGGTTGGACTGACTGAACGACGCGCCGACCGCCATCGTCGTCGAGGCGAACAGCCGGGACTCCTGCACGTCGTACAGCGAATGCTCGGCATCATGACGGAAGAACTTGAAACCGTCCGGATTGACGCGATTGTAGATCGCGTAAAAGTTGTTGGCCACCCGCGCCCATGCACTAACAGGGCCATCGGGGTCGCCCACATAGTACGTGCAGATCATGTAGTCGATCAGGTTGTCCACGTCGAGCAGCTTGGGGTAGGCCGGGTTTCGCGTGCCATCGGGATTGAGGCCCTGAACGCGATGGTAGGTCGCGTTGTCGCCGAAGCCGGACTGCGAGGCGTTCCACAGAAGGCGCCAGTTGTCGAGCGTGCCGTCGGTGGCTTCGATGTCGTAGCCGCCGTTGCCGGCCCGGGATTTGATCACATCGTAGTCCTCTTTCTCGCCGCCGAAATAGGTGGCCGCGTAGGAGGCCTCCGAACGCTCCTGGGTCTGGTAGAGTCCCCAGTACTCCCCATTGATGTAAAGATGGTAGTACCGGCTCCGGGTGTACGGCTGGCCCATGTCCCGCTGCGTGTCCCGCGAGAAGACCTCTCGCACGAACGTGTCGTGGCTGTTGCTGTTGCCGCCTTCATAGCTCCACGAGTAGTTCTGGCTGGTGCGGAGATCCACGCCGTCGAATTCAGCGGCCCCTTCGTCGTCGAAGAGGGGATACTTCAGTCGCGGGGCGCCGTACTTGGACCGAAAGAACAGTCGGAACGCATGCTTCGGGTTGCTGGTGCTGCGGCTGTAGCCGCCTCGAATCCGCAGGCCCGCGTTGATCTGGAATCCCTCGGTCCCGTCGGGATGGAGCAGCTCGACGGAGACCGGCCGTTCCCACGCTGTGCCCTGACCGCTGGGGTTCGCATAGATGCCCTTCTGGGTGTCGAAGAGATTCGCCAGGTCGGTTACGATCGAAACCGAGGGGATCGCCAGCAGAGCGTCGTCCATGAGGTCCTTGTACCGGGGGTCGTTGACCACATCGGGGTCCATGCCATAGTCGATGACCTGGCCGTTGACGCTGCCGGAGGGCCACGTCGAGCCGGGCCGCTGCCCCTGCGGCGACTGCGTGATGACGTCCGCCAGGAACAGGTACGTGCTCGTCGCCACCGGCGAGGTGTTCCAGTTGGCTTTGACAGCAACCGCCCGCAGGCAGGTGGTCTTCCCAACGGGGATGGGGCCGGTGTAGACACCCGCCGTCAGGCCGATCCGCATCGTTGCGGCGTTGTACGGTTCCGTCCCGTCGGTCGTGTAGTAGATGGTCGCCCCCGGCGTGGGGCTGGCGATCGTCACCAGGATCTGGCTGTTGTAGAAGCCCCTTTCCGGACTGAACCGAGGTTCTTCGGCGAATCCCTGGTAGATACTGAAGTTCTGTGCGGCCGGCGTGGGGATCGTCAGCGGCATCCAGGACCCCGTCGCATCGGGAATGCGACCATACGACACGTCCACCTGCTGCATCCCGAACGTGACGCTGTCCAGGAGCGTCCTTCCGTCGCGGTCGTACAATGCGACGGTTTCCCCTTCCGAATTGAGTCTGAAACCCGCGTGCAGACCCGCGGCGACGGTGTCGCCGTCGGCCCAGACGATCAGATAGCCTTGCGGGGCGATCGTCGTCAGCGTCGGGTTGTTCGTCGGGAACTGCCACTTGGCGGGCATCGCGGGATCGTCGGTGAGGTACAGACCGGCCAGGTTGATGGCCTCGCGGCCTCTGTTGTGCAGCTCGACCCAGTCGTCGTACTGCCCCTGAGGATCGGTCAGATACTTGCTGTTGGAGGCCAGCACCTCGTTGATCACGACGGGGACCGTGCTTTCCGTGAGACCCGCGTTCGCGCGAGCCGCCGCCGCGAAACAGACCGCGACCATGAACAGGCCACCGTTCCTGAGCAATGCGTTCACGTGTTCCTCCTGTCTTTCTGATCCGACTGCCGTAGCGGTCTGCCCTCCACCGTTCGTGGCCTCGAAAAGCCCACTTCGAGGAATTGTCCTACTCGAATTCTAACAGAATCCGCCCGGGTCCGTCAAATCGATGTCCTCGCCGCGGGGTATTACCGAGCAGTGGGTTCGTTGGAGTCGCTTGGCGACCCCTCGAACCGCAGCCAAGGGCGCAGACCGGCGACGGTGGCCGGGCCAATTCCTTTGACCTGGGCCAGATCGTCGGGCTCGCGGAAGACCGGGCTGCGGCCATCCTGACCGTGAAGTCGCTCTCGCAGTACGATTATTGCACGGGCGCGGGTCGGACCAATCCCCGGGAGGCGGGCCAAACTGGCTTCGGACGCGTCGTTAGGGTTGATGCGGCCGGAGAGCTGGATTTGCGGGCAGGCGCCCCTCCTGTGAAGGGCGGCAGCCGCAAATGCCGCAGACAGAACGATGCCGGCGCACACCGCGACCAGGAATCCAAGAGACTGGAGAAACTCCAAACCGGGCCTGTGTTCCGTCGCTTGCCTCTCCATACGACGCACTCGTCACAAACGCTACAGACTATCGTTTGATCACGGACAAATGCAGTTTCTTGAGGACATCCAGGGACTCTTTGGCTTCGAGTTCCTGGTTGAGCAGGCCGCTGTGGGCGATGGCGCCGCCGTCGCTGTCGGCCAGACTGCCGTAATTGACGGCCTCCACGAACGGCTTGCTCAACGCGATTCTATAGAACCGCTCCAGCCACTGGGCCTGATGCGTCTGATCCCACTTGCGATGCCAGACGCCGGCAGCACCGGGGTCGAACTTGCCTGTGCCGTCCTTGCTGGGGATCTCCACGTCGGTGATGTACAGAGGCTTGGCGATCGGGGCAAAGCAGTCCAGAATCGAGGAGATCTGCATCATGTCGCGCAGGTGGAACCCGGTTTCGTCCTTGCCGAACCGAACCTGCAGGGCAAAGGCGTCGAAGCTGGTCCCGCTTTGCACCACCATGTCCATGTAGACGAAGGGAGGGATGCTGTTGGGGGTCGTGGCGTAGTACTCGCCCCAAGGGCTGCTCACTTCCACGATCCGCACGGCCCGACTGCCGGCGGCCCGCACGGCCATATTCGCGGCCCGGGTCATTTCCAGGATCTGCTCGAAATTGAAGTTGAACTGGTTAAAGGCGTTCATGCCGCTGATGACATACCAGCGATGGACGACCCCTGCGTAACGGGCCACCACCTTCGAGACGAACTGATAGGCCAGCTCCCGCATCTTCTCGAAGCCGACCCCGGACCGCAGGAGCCATTCGGGAAGCTGCTCCGGCGTGAAGCGAAGCAACGGGCCGGCGGAGATTACGATCTTCTTTCGGCTCAGGATCCCCATGCAACTGTCGACGAGGGAGAAATCGAAATGCCCCTGCCGGGATTCGATCTGGGCCCAGTTGATCGGCAGCGTGACCGAAGCGAACGAGTCCAACAGCCGCTCGATATACTGCGGCTTGGTCAGCAAGTTCGGATCGATGCGACACCCCAGGCACCCCCGGCCGAACCCCGGGCTCTTGCGGCGTTTGTCGAACAGGGACTTGCCCTGGCGAACCGCCAGTTTTTCCGAGTAGATCGTGGCTTTTCGCAACGAGGCGTCGGCCAGGACCGAGGCAGCGGCGGGGTTCTTGATGCTTTGGATCGCCTGCACGAAGAGGTTCTGAGAGTCTTTGGCGATGTCCTCCAGCCCCTCGAGATCGTCGAAGAAAGACCAGTCCTCCCGCCGATTGGTGATCTGCATGAGCTTGGCCCGGGCCAGTTCGACGTTGAGGATGTAGGGCCTCTCCCGTTCGGGCAGACACGTCGTCGGCAGCATGATTCTGCCGAAATCCTCGATCGGCCAGAGCAACGCCAAGCCGGCGGTCTCGATGTTGGGCCGGACGCACTCGACGCAACCATCGGTAAATGCGATCTTTGCGCGGCGGATGCTGATGCCGTCCGTGCCGAACAGGCACGCGCCGGACGGGACGAAGTCGGTGACGGTCTTGCCGTTGCTGAAAACCTGGAACTTCACTCAAACATCCTGAACTCAGATTCCGATTGCCATGTTGCACCCCGCCAGACGCCTGCGAAATGCACCTGCACATTATAGCAGCAGAGCGACCTCAGGCAAACCCAAAAACCGGAGCCCCAGCGACTCTGCCGGCGAAGCTCGGCACGGAGATCGCCTGTTGGCAGGGATGCCACCGGCCCACAAACCCAACCACCAATCATGACGCAAGTGCTTGATAATAGAGAACTTACAGGCTATCCAAACCGCTGCGACTCTGGGCGGGAGGGTGTTTGGGCCGGATTCGACGCTCCGGACGTCACGAATCGGCTCGAATCCAACCGGTCCTCACGCCTTCGCAGCCACGAGGCTTTTGCGCACGGTTCAGCGTGTCGGTTGCCCTTGGCGTACGGAAGAGCCGGCAGACTTCGTTGTTCTCCACTTCTCCGTCCCCCGGCAGTCCAGTTCTCCAATGAGCCCTTCCGGTAGCCCTCAATGCCGACGTTGACGGTGGCGTGGTTGTCGAACGGCTTGTCCGGATTCTTCCAGGTCCACCATTGGCTGTTGATACTGTCGGCGTCCACGATTTCCCAGTTGGGCGTGCGGGCCGCGGCATGCTTTCGCCAGTCCTGTCGCTTCGGGGTCCCACGGGGGGTGCTTCCACGGCGTCGACGCCCTGAAACAACGCGTGGCGCGACTCATACAGCACAGACATGAAATCATGCGGTTCTCCCTTACGCGATCGTGGGCACGACGAA
>JAAYVJ010000038.1 GCA_012517265.1 Planctomycetota bacterium
CTTCGGCGCGTTCTTCATGACCTACTGCTCCTACCGCATGGGCCAGCGGCTCCTGAGGAAGATCGACCCGACGCATCTGGCCTGACGGTGCGGCGTCCTCCCGTCATTTCTCTCCGCGGAGACTCGTCAACCCGACTCTGGAACCTGGTCAAGATCGAAGAGTTCGGGCTCTTCGGCCCGGTCGTCGCGGATCTTGCTGGGCCGCAGGGCCAGGTGCTCGCAGGCCTTGGTCGTGATCTCCCGGCCTCGCTTGGTCCGCCGCAGGAAGCCGATCTGGAGCAGGTAGGGCTCGACGACGTCCTCCAGGGTGTCGCGTTCCTCGCCCAGCGTCGCGGCGATCGCCTCGATGCCGGCCGGGCCTCCGTCGTAGACGTTGACCAGGGCCTTGAGGAACGAGCGGTCGAGCTCGTCCAGGCCCAGCGCGTCGATCTGCTCCATCTTGAGTGCGCTGTCGACGATCTTCGTGCTCAGGGTGCCTGTGCCTTTCACCTGGGCGTAATCGCGGACTCGCTTGAGCAGGCGGTTGGCGATTCGCGGCGTGCCTCGCGAGCGGGCCGCGATCAGCTCGAGCGTGCCTTCCTCGCAGATCAGCTTGAGCAGATGCGCCGAGCGGCTGAGGATCTCCGTCAACTCGCCGGGGGTGTAGAAATCCATGTGGTACAGCATCCCGAATCGGCTGCGAAGGGGGGCGCTGAGCATGCCAGCCCGCGTCGTGGCGCCGATCAGGGTGAAATGCTTGAGCGGGAAGTTGATCGTCTTGGCGTGCAGGCCGCTGTCGACCGTGTAATCGACGCGGAAGTCCTCCATCGCGGGGTAGATGAACTCCTCGACCGGCGTGCTGAGCCGGTGGATCTCGTCGATGAAGAGCACGTCGCCGGTGTTGATGTTGCTGAGCATGCCCATGACGTCGCCGGCCTTGACCAGTGCCGGACCGGAACTGCACCGGATGCGGGCCCCCATCTCGTTGGCGACGACATTGGCCAGGGTCGTCTTGCCAAGGCCCGGCGGGCCGTAGAATAGCATGTGCTCCAGGGGCTCGCCTCGATGCTTGGCCGCCGCGATCGCGATCGAGAGCTTCTCCCGCACGTTCTTCTGGCCGATGCATTCGCCCAGAGCCTTGGGCCGCAGGGATACGTTGAAGCTCTCCTCGGCCTCGCTCAGGGACTGTCCGCTGATGATTCTGCCTATTGCCATGCCGACAGCTTACCCATTTTTCGGGGAACTGCAAGGTCACGGGAGTCTGAAGTTCCAAGTTTGAAGTCTCAAGTGCGAGTCCAGAGGCCACAGGCGTCCGTCCGTACCACTTCACACTTCAGACTTGTCACTGATTCGCGATATACCGCTCGTATTCCGCCCGCGTGTCGATCATCTCCATGTCCCGGCCGGTCCAGGGGTTCTGGCCGGTGAAGTTGGTCGTGTTGTAGGCTTGGGCGTCGATCCGGCCCTCGGGGCCCTCGATGCCCCAGGAGTCCGTCTGGTAGACCTTGGCCCCTTCGCTCTCGGCCACCCAGGAGCCCTGGCCCAGCGTGGTCTGGCTCCACATGTGACTGATGTAGTCCCGGCTGCGGTCGGCGTTGCGCACGGAGTCCATGTAGCTGTCGAACGCCTTGTTCGATTCGGCGATCGCGTTCTGCAGATTGCGGAATCCCTGCTGCTGGGCGATCGCGCGGTTCTGCATTTCCTGGCCCATCCACTGTTCGTTGATCTTGGCGGTCTTGCCCATGCGGAGGTAGAGCGGCAGGTACTCGTCGAACTCCGCCTCCGGGGCCCAACTGCCGTTCACCGAGACCTGCCAGACCGGGGTCATCGACCGGATGCTGCACTGGACGATGAACAGGCCGCGGGTCGATCCGCCGGTGAGCAGGTTCTTGAATCGCACGTGCAGCAGGCGGGCGTCGACTTGGGCGCCCTGGGCCCGCTGCATCTGGATCGCCTGCTCGAGTTCGGGCACCGCGGTCTCGGCGGGCATCTCGGCCAGGACCTGCACGTGGGTCCCGAGCCGGCCGAACTCCAGGACCGTCTGGAGCGCCTGAACCGGCGGCTGGTAGGACGCCGTGATCACGCCCTGGACCGGCATGTTCATCGGGATGATCGTGTGGCAGACGTAGCCGGTCCCGTGGGTCTTGGTTTGCTGATTGTTCACCGCGAAGAACTGGATCTTCTGCCCTTCGATGGTCCAGCCCTGGGGGATCTGGATCGCGAGCGACTGGTCCGGGAGCGTCGCCGGCTCCAGCGGGATCTGCTTGCCAAGACGCTTGGCGGCCTGCTGGAGCATCGCCGCCGGCGAGAGGGTGGTTCCATCGACCGGGGCCGACGGGGTCTGCTGTTCGGCGAGCCGGCGGCCCTCCTCCTGGACGCTGGCCACGCCCTGCGGCGCATACGCGAGATTCGCCGCGATCGCGGTCAGGGTCGGGCGAAGGTCGTTCCACAGGGTGGTTTTGGCCAGGAGGAAGTAGACGGTCGCGGCGCTCTCCGTGCGGAAGAAGTAGGCGTGGCCGGTTCCCTTCTGGCCCTCGGCGGTCAGGGTCAGATCCGCGACGGTTCGCTCTCGTTGCGGCGTGGACTGCATGTTCGCCACTTTCAGGTCGGGGAACTGCTCCTTGAGGGCCACGGTGCACCTGGCGGCCAGCGCGACGGAGTCCTTGATCGTCGCGTCGACCGGGAACGTCATGAACAGCACCGCCGCGTCGTCCTGGGGCTCGGTCACGGAGACGGAGTAGACCCCGGGTCCGAACATGTCGCCCTCGGTTACAGCCCAGCCGGCGGGCTTGTAGAGCAGGACCTTGCCGTTGGCCGACTGGAACTTCTCCATCGCAGGCTGATTGGAGGGAGGCGCCGCGTCGGGGGCCGCCGAAGTCGTCGTCGCAACCGCGACGGACGCTTCGATCTTCTCCCCGCACGAGGGGCAGAACTTCGCTCCGGCCGGGAGCTTGGCGCCGCACTTGGGGCAGTTGGTCAGGACCGCCGGCTTGGGCGGTTCGATCTTGGCTCCGCACTCAGGGCAGAACTTGGCGCCGGCAGGCACCTTGGCGCCGCACTTGGGGCATCGGATCTCCGCCGGCGCTTGCGTTGCGGGGACCGCCTGGGGCTGCGGCGCCGCGATCGGAGCCGGGGCCGGCTTGACGTTGGTCGAAGTCAACGTGACCGCGATCTCCTGGCCGCCCATCACCATGACCTGACGCACGGGGCCGACCCCGTCGGCATACCACGTGGTCGAGGTCATCGGCGCCTGGCCCGGCAGGGTCATGGAGGACTGGACCTTGACGCAGTCGAACGTCCCGGCGGGCGTCTGGACCCGCTCGGAACCCGCGGATTGGAAGCTCGTGTTCATGGTCATGCCGAACTGGCTGATCGTCGATTGCCAGGCGTCGCCCTGGCGGTAGGGGAGCTTGAGCCGCACCAGCGGCGGATCATAGGGGATCTGCTGTCCCTGCATCACTGCCATGTAGGACTTGATCCCCTGGGCGTCGACGGCCACGTACTCCCTGGAGCTCTGGCCGCCCATCCCGGTCTCGGCGACCGCGCAGCGTACGCCTCGGACGTTCTCGAATCCCACGATCCTCGTGGTCATCTCGATTCCGTTGGACATGGTGTAAGTCCACTGGTTGCCTTCCTTGAGAGGCATGTAATCCGCCGCGACGACGACCGACGCAAGCAGGACCGACAAGAGCGTTGCTTTTCCCAGGTTCATGGCAGTCTCCGACTATGCAAAAACCCGTTCTTGGTACCAACTACAGAATCCGGGGTCATCGTACCGAGCCGAACAAACGCCGGTCAATAGGAAACGAGCACAGGGATCTGGAAGGGGATGTATGACCGTTCCTGCGATTCCATCCAGGCGGCAAACGCACGCCGCGAACACGACCCGCCCAGGAGGCTCGTGCAATTGCGGATGTTCCCTCTCTGGAGGAGGATCACGACTCGTGTGGGTGGCCTGCGTTCATCCTGCCCAGCAGGAAGACCTTCGATTATGCTTCCGCGCCTTGTTTGAGGCGATAGACGATCGGGACGAGTTCCTCGGCGGTCTGGATTTCGGGATGTCTCTGGCACGCCTGCTCGATCAGTTCCATCGCCTCGTTGCGCTTCTCGCCCCAGGCGATGAGGATTTCAAGCGCCTCGGTCTGGAACGGCTTGAGCTTGATCGAGACCGCTCCCCGGGCAGGCTGGGCCCCGAAGGCGAAGCCCTGGAGCTTGCCCTTGAGCTCGGAGACGATCGTCTGCGCCATCTTGCGGCCGATGCCCGAGAGCGTCATGAGCATCTTCTCATCGCCCGCCTCCACCGCGCCGGCGACGTCCGCGATGGGGAGGCTCAGGGCCCGCAGGCCCTTGCGAATGCCCAGGCCCTTGACGCTGGTGAACTCGCAGAAGAACTCCCGCTCCAGCGGACTGAGGAAGCCGACCAGGCGGGGGACGAGGTTGCCGCCGCCCAGACTGCCCTCGTAGTACTCCATTGTGCACAGCGAGATGGTCCCGCCGATCTGCCCGGACAGCGCGGCGATGCAGTACCCCGGCAGCATGACCTCGTAGGTGACCGCGCCGACCTTGACCAACGCGGTCTCCGTGCCGAGCTCAACAAGTTGTCCTTCGATTCCGGCGATCATGCGAAATGGCCACTCTCTGCGTGTTGTTCATTCATTTCGTATTCGTCCTGGCGGCAAGTCCCTCCAGCTTGCGCAGCCATTCGTCAAAGTGTGCACATTTTCTGCGGAGGGTCGGAATGCCGATGGCTTCGGTAATGGCCTTGCCCGTAGCCACTTTTCGATAACTGTTGTTAAGTGCCATGATCTGCCTGGAGGGAGCTTTCTGTGGATCATCGTCGATCTCTTCCGGCTCAGCACATTCGTCCAGAATCCGATCGATCTGAGAGACAGCGATTTCCGCCTTCTCTGCAAGAACGCGTGCATCGCTGAAAAGGAGAGCTTCGAACTCATGCATTTCAATGTACGGGACGAAACGTCTTCGGGCGTCCACATCGGGGTACGCTTTTTCAAGGGCCTCCTGCATGGCCGTTTCCAGAATCGCTGCCTTCTCTCTCGCTCTCAGAGTCGCTCCGCTCTTGACTCGACGTCGTACATCCGTCCGGCCCGGCCAATCTGTATCAAGGCGGAAGTAGTCGAACATGGTTGATGTGTACGCGTCGCGCTGTTGTCGAAGGAAGTTCCTGATGTCGATCTTGGCCCGGTCGAAACGGATATTGCCGCCTTTGTGCCCAGATCCACCGATCAGAGCCGGATAGAGATGGACGCCTTGACAAGACATCGCGGGGGCCAGGACATCTCGCACAAAGGTCCGTTCGGTCGGGCCTTCCACGACCACATAGACGCTCACGCTACTCACACGCCGGCCCTCCGGCGATGACGTTCTTGCGCCAAAGATCGCCCAGCGAGTAATCCGCCAGCCAAGCGGACAAATCCTTCGCGTCCAGGCGTTCAAAGCGGGAGGCCCCTTTCTCGCGAGTCGCCACGATGACGTCTTGTGGGGCAAAACAATCGACCAGGGCCGGGGACTGCGTGGAAACGATCAACTGCGTCTTCTGTGAAGCGGCCTGGATCAACTCCGCCAGGATCTCGATGGCGTACGGATGAAGCCCCAGTTCCGGCTCGTCGATGATCATCGTCGACGGAGGATAGGGCTGCAACAGGGCAGTGGCGAGGCAGATGAAGCGGATCGTCCCGTCCGACAGGTGATAGGGTTTGAGCGGATAGTCCGAACCTTTCTGCCGCCAGCGGAGACGGACCTTGTCCTGTTTGTTCGGTCTGAGTACGAAGTCCTGAAAGAACGGTGCGATCAACTGGACGGACTCGACGATTTGTTCATAGGTCTTCGTCTGATTCCTCTTGAGATCGAGCAGAAACGGAGCAATGTTCGCGGCGTCAAACCGTAGGTACTCGCAGTCCTCTACGGACTCCGAGCGGCGCATGGGGGCGATGTTGCTCGTATCGTGGAAGTGGTAGATCTTCCACGATGAGATCGCGTCATAAACGTAGGAGGCTACACTCTGTCCACCTCGCACACCTGGTTTCGTGCGTTCTCGCAGCAGTCGGGGGGTTGTATGACCAGCTCCCATCTCCCACCAGCCGCTCGATTCCCAGTACTGAGCTTCGTCGTTGATTGTGAATGTCTCGTCAGTAGTCCGCACAATCTTGAACCGGTAGCCATTTGGCCCAAACCGTAGCATGGCTTCGATGTACTTTGTTACCTTGGGCCCGTTGAAGAGAAAATCGTCGATGCCGCCGCCATCGGCGAAATAAGTCTTGAGACTGGAGTTCTGCAAGTGGGGGAGCGGCAACTCCATCATGGCCCGCAACAGGCGAAAGAAGTCCACGAGGTTGCTCTTGCCCGTTCCGTTGCCGCCGATCAGGACGTTGAGGTTGCGTAACTCGAAATCTTCGAGGGATCGAATCGACTTGAAGCCCTTGATGGTCAGTCTATCCAATTCCTGGGCCATAGTATTAGCCTGTCAGCGTGTTGTCAGGTCCCTGTTCAACGCATTCGCACAGCACAACGCCGCGGCCATGGCGTCCGCCACGTCCGGCGGCGACGGCAGTTCCGGCAGGGCCAGGATCGTCTGGATCGTTCGTTGCATCTGCTCTTTCGAGGCCCGGCCGTGGCCCGTGAGCGACTTCTTGATCCTCGTCGCCGCGAAGCTCTTGACCTCGATGTGGGCCCGGGCGCACTTTTGCAATATAACCCCGCGGGCGTGACCCATCAAGATCGCGGTCCGGGGGTGGGCATAGTGCGAGTAGATCTCTTCGACCGCCACCACGTTGGGGGTCAGCCTCGCCAGCAGCGATTCCATGTCCATCGCGATCTCGTTCAGGCGGATCTCGATCGGCAGGCCGTGCGTGGTCCGCAGCACGCCCGCCTCGATCACGGCTTCCTGCCCGCCGTCGGTCTCGACGCAGGCATAGCCGCAGACCTGAAGACCCGGATCGATCCCCAGTATCCGCATGCGATCTGCTACCGAAGATTTACTATTTACGATTGAGTCGACCATTGATCACGCAGTCCCCAATAAGGGGATTTGGAAGGGCAAATGATGCGTCTGGACCAGCCGCTTGCTTCTTGGGGGCTCTGCCCCCAAACCCCCGGCATTTTTCGCTTTGGGCCAATGGCATGATAGTTGAGGGAGAAAAGCCCTTCAGCTTGCCCCTTGCTCGCATGCTGAGGTCGCGGCCGTGGAGGATAAGCTCTGCTGCCGGGTAGTCCGCCCCTAGACGCAAGCCCGCGTTGCAGGAGGGCAGCAGTCCAGTGGCATGGATAATGCCGTCAGTGCAGAGGTATCGCCTCGCTCTTCTATCCTGCTGCTGGCGCAAAGCGAAAAATGCCAGGGGTCCGGGGACAGAGTCCCAGGTTGCCGGACCGATGCCGAACATTTTCACTTCCACTTCCACTGAGTTCCCTGTGGCCCATCCTCCAGGACGATGCCCGCTTCGTCGAGCTGCTTGCGGATGGCGTCGGCTCGGGCGAAGTCCTTGGCCTTCCTCGCCTCCGCCCGCTGGCCGATGAGGATCTGGACGAGCTTGTCCATCGCCTTCTCGTCGACGCCGCCGGACTCGCAGCCCTGGTCCGTCACGACGCCCAGGACGTCGCCGCCGAGCTTGGCGAACGCGTCGTTGATCGCGCCGAGCGTCTGGCACGTCACCTTCCTGTCCTCGAGCGTCTTGTTGCTGATGCGGACCAGATCGAACAGCACCGACAGGGCCACCGCGGTGTTGAGATCGTCGTTCATCGCGGCTTCGAACCTGCCCCTGGCCTCTTCGAGTTGCTTGAGGACTTCCAGATCGATGTCGCCCTGCGGCGCGGCGCCGAGCTTCTTTCGCAGGGCCCGGACGGCCTCGCCGATCTTCTGACTGCCGCTGTGGGCCGCGAACAGGGCCGCGTCGGAGAAGTCCAGCGGGCTGCGGTAGTGGCTGTTCAGAATGAGCTGGCGAACCGCCAGCGGCCCGTAGGCGCGGGTCAGCCGCTCGTGGGCGCCGGCGAAGGCCTGCTTGAGCGTGATGAAATTGCCCAGGCTCTTGCCCATCTTCTGCCCGTCCACGGTGACCATGTTGTTGTGAATCCAGAAGCGGACGAACGGGACGCAGTTGGCGGCCTCCGACTGGGCGATCTCGCACTCGTGGTGGGGGAACTGGTTCTCCAGTCCGCCGCCGTGGATGTCGATCGTTGCACCGAGGTACTTCATCGACATGGCGGAGCATTCGAGGTGCCAGCCGGGGTAGCCCATGCCCCAGGGGCTGGGCCACTGCATGATGTGGTTCGGCTCGGCCCGTTTCCAGACCGCGAAGTCCGCGGGGTTCCTCTTCTCCGTGGAGACCTCGACGCGGGCGCCGGCCAGCATCTCTTCCGTGCTTCGGCCGGAGAGCTTGCCGTAGTCCTTGAATCTCGAGACGTCGAAGTACACCGAGCCGTTCACCTCGTAGGCGAAGCCCTTGTCCAGGAGGGTCTTGACCAGCTCGATCTGCTCGACGATGTGGCCGCTGGCCCGCGGACTGATGTCCGGCCGAACGCAGTTGAGCTTGTCCATGTCCTCGAAGAAGCTGCGGGTGTACGCCTCGGCCAGGGCCATCGGGTGCTTTCGCTCCTTGCTGGCGGCCTTGGCGATCTTGTCCTCGCCGGCGTCGGCGTCGTCGGTCAGGTGGCCGACGTCGGTGATGTTCTGCACGTACGTGACGGCGTAGCCCAGATACCGCAGGTACCGCACGAGCACGTCGAAACTGACGTAGCTCTTGGCGTGTCC
>JAAYVJ010000329.1 GCA_012517265.1 Planctomycetota bacterium
AGGGCGTCACCAGTGCGGCGAATGCGGATCTCCGCGTTCGAAACGTTCCACGGTGTAGTCGCCAGCACGCTCGTCGCGCCCGAGGCGGCGACCCGCCGGACGGAAAGCGATGTGCCGTCCTCGATCCCGAAGACGTAGCGCACGGGGCTGTTCGACTCAACCGTCTCGGCGAGCACGCCCGTCACGTAATCGCCGAAGATCTGCCCCTTCAACGCCAGCTTGGACAGAAACGCCCAGTTCGTCGTGGAGGGGACGGACCGCCAGATGAGCGGATACGTCGGGGACGCAGCGGCAAGCGGAAACGCCTTGTCCGCCCACACCTGCAAGATCAGGTTTCCGGGCCATTCGGCCAGGGAGTAATAGGGACCGGTCGTGTAGTTGGGCCGCAGGATCGCATTCTCCAGATTCCACCACGGATCGAGCCGCGACGAATCGAACGTGCTCAGGCCGTCGGGTCCGTACGCGGCCGCCTCCCGCTGGATCGAGGCCGACGCGCCGCCGGCGTCGACTCCCGTGGCGGTGATCGTGTAGAGGCCCGGCTTGGGGAAGGCCGCGATCGCCACGACGTCGCCGCTCACCTCCAGCGACGCGTCCGTCGGCGTCACCGACCAGGAGTAGGTCACGGACTGGCCGTCCGGATCGTTGCTGTCGGAGAGGTCCATCGTCAGCGGCGCCAGCGCCGGCACCTGCCAGGACGGCGGATCCGCCTGGATCGCCATCGTCGGCGCGCCGTCGCCCATCTTTCGGACGGAGACCGGGAACTGGTGGAGAATCGCGCCGAACTCGTCCACGCCGTTGAGGGTCAGCTCGTTGAGCCCGCTGTGGAGCGAGACGCCCGTCAGACTCCAGTTGCTCTCGTCGAGCCAGGCGAACTTCGCCTCGGGGTGGCCTGCGGCTTCGACCTTGAAGACCCGTAAGGGAGCGGTTCCGACCAGATCGATCGTGCCGGCGCTTGTCACGAGAACTGACCGGCCGCCCAGAACGACGCCGAACGAGGCGGTGCGATTGCCGCCGAGCAGGTTGAACGCAGGACCCTGGCGACTGGCGAACCAGTTCGCGTACGAGAAGTTGAACGGGAACTGCGAGCTGGCGTTCTCCTCGAGCTGGAGCCAGGCGTAGATCCTCGCGGCGTTCAGCGTGTAGTTCTCGAGCAGCCGCGTCAGGTAGTGCTTGAACAGGCGCATGTTGTAAGGCTTGTCGAGGTACGGCCGGAATCCCGGCATGCCGTTGTAGAACGCGGCGTTCGCATTGTCGAACGACCGCTTCATGTCCCACGGGAAGAACAGGAACCGCCCATCGGTGGGCCGACGAAAGAAGTAGCAGTTCTTGCCGCGGTCCAGCGAGAAGAAATCCCAGGCGTGGATGTAGCCGGCCACGGCGACCGCCTTCATGAGGGCAGCGGGATCGACCAGCCGTTCAATCTCCGCCTGCGTATAGGAATTGCTGTAGACTTTCTTGAAGAAGCTGATCAGGGCGCTGTAATCGTATTCGTTCTCCCGCGTGCGCTTCATCCACTCGCTGTGGTAACGACCGGGATTGTCGGAGCCCTTGTAGCTCCAATCCGCGTTGCGGTTCGTGCGATTCCAATCGTCCTGGAACCACCATTCGTCGTCGATCTTGTACAGTTCCCCGTCGCTGCCGTTCTCGTAGGCGCGGTTGAGCATGTCGTTGCCGACGACCTCGACCTCCTCGCGGACGGAGTTGCCGCCGCTGTTGACCTTCACCAGGATGAACTCATTCTCAGGCGTGGGATTCCCGAGCAGGTACAGCCAGTATCGGACGATGCGATCGTGGCTCCACCAGCCCACGTCATAGTTGCGGTACAGCAGGTTGCCCTTGCCGCGGAAGAGATTGTCGTCGGGGAACTTGAACTTGGCGCGTTCGACGCCGCCGCTACGGGTCCAGGGGCTGCCGGCCGGCCGAATCTCGCATCCGTAGAGGACGTCCGATTCGTTGACGATGATCGTCGCGTTGAAGTAGTGGTTGGACAGGCGAGGGAACGCGTAGCCGTACAGCGGCGAGGAGCCGTCGCCGTTGGAGATGTCGCTCAAATCCGCGGCGGAGACGACGAACCGCATTCGCCGCAGGTCGCCGGGGTTGGTGGTCGTGTCGACGACGTACATCGCCGGCCTGGCGATCCCCTCCCTGGGCTGCTGGCAGATCAGGCCGTTCATCAGCACGGCCTGAACGTAGAACTGCACGATCTGACCGCTCTGGCCGTACTCGGTCAGTTGCGCGGTGTAGATGCCGTCGCCGGCCTTCTCGTCGCCGCCGGAAACGCCGTCGTCGTACATGGGCTTGCTCGTCCAGGTCCCGTTGCCCGAGCTGTTGTCCAGGCGGTGACACAGAAGGACCTGTGGCGTGGGCCCGCCGGAGTGGACGCGGGCGGTCACCCGAACGCTCTGGCCGCGAGCGGGGACCGCGGGATGGTGCATCAGCTCGTCCACCTGCGGGGCGGGCTCCGCAACGTAGCAGGAGTTCTGCGCGCCCGGCGTCCCGATGTTCGCCGGCACCGGAAGCGAGACGCTGGTGGCGATGCTGTGGTCCCACGTCTGCGCGATGAGGCGCGACATGCCGGAAACCCACCGCGCGTCGAAACTGATCTCATACGTCTGGTTCGCCTGCATCGCGGTGACGTCGATCTCGACGCGGTTGGGTCGGTTGTCGCCGTGGCCGTCGGAAATCAGGTGCAGTTCGTCGCCCGACAGATAGCTGGCGTAGTGCGTGCCCTGGGCGAGCCAGCCGTTGGCGCTGCGCCCGTCGGTGGACATCCTGTTCCCGTTGGCGATCAGGTTGGGGCCCGAGCGATTCAGCCGAACCTGGATATTCTTCAAAATCACGTGGCTGTCGCCGACCAGGTGGAGATGCAGTTCCTTGTAGTCGGTGGGAGACCCCAGCGTATTGAGCTGTCGATAGACGTCGGAGTAGCTGTAGTGCTCGAACGGCGCCTTGGCCGACTCGTCGCTGGCCAGCCAGGCCGAGGACCGGCTGTTGTCCATCCAGGGGTTCTGCAGTTCCATGCTCGAACCGCCGCCGTCGGCCAGGCCGGGCCAGTTGCCGCCGGTGAGGTAATCGACCTCGTCGACGAGATTTCCCCACTGATCCACGAGCCGGACCACCTCGCCCTGGTTGCTCAGACGACCGTCGAAGTCGCCCACGACCGGGATGTCGCCGTAGGCGGCCCTGATCCAATTGGCGTCGGCGGCCACCGCCAGATATCCCTTGGCCGGGATGACCGTCCCGGCCGGGATCGCGAAGTCGATCCCCTCGACGAAACGCCAACCGGAGACATCCACCGCCGCCTCGCCGCGATTGCATAGTTCGACGTACTCGCCCGACGGCTCGTCCGACGGCGGATGGTACAGGATCTCGTTGATGACGACGTTCGTGTTCCTGGCCGGATCGTTGGCCGCGTTGCGGCTGCTCTGCGCCGATGCGTACCATTCGCTCGATCCCTCCGGGAAGGCCTGGCAGCTATCTCCGAGCAGCGGACGGTCGAGCGCCTTGGCCGACAGCACCGCCCCGGCCGAGTTGACCAGGAACAGCGTGATCCGGCCGTCGGAGACGGAGAACGCGACCTCCTGACTCACATAGCCGCCGGCGGGCACGGAACCTCGCAGCGGCGTCCGATTCGACAGATCCGCCTTGGACGACAGGAACAAGCCGTCCAGCGAGATCGGCTCGTCGCTGCTGTTGTACAGTTCGACCCAGTCCACGGCCCGCGAGCCGGAGAAATGGACCTCGTTCAAGTGAATCTGCAGCGCGATCGCGCTCTGGCTGACGTTGGGCATGCCGCGAGTGGGCTCGGTGAAGAAAAACCACGTGTCGCCGCCGGTGGGCTTTCGGCCCAGCGACCGGCCGTCCAGCGGAACCTCCGAACTGATCAGGTTGATGATCGTCGAGCCGTCCGGCGCGACCAGGCACAGCCGCAACGGACTGGTCACGACCAGCCCCGCTTCGGCGTACCCCACTGTGGCCAATCCGCCGGGGGGGATCACGACGTCGCTCGTGAACCGGTACTTGCGAAGGTTGGTCGGATCGTCCGTGAGATAGTGATCGCGGAGGTTGATCGCGGCGGCCCCCGGGTTGTAGATCTCGACGAATCCCACGCCTGCCAGGCCGGGCAGGACTTCATTGATCAACAGGCTCGCCTGGCTCGGAGCCGAGACATTCAGTCTCATCCCGAACACCACGTCGGAACTGGTGGTGTTGGTCTGGTGCACCTCGACCGCCAGGACGTTCACGCCGTTGACGAGCGCCGACCCGTCGGTCGTGATGACCGCCAGCTCCTCGACGGCGTCGCCCGTGGTGCGGTTGGCCGCGGTGGCGAACGTGACGTCGCCCGGCCCGACGCCGGAGCGTCCCAACTCGTGGCCGTTCAAGTAGTAGACCGCGCCGTCATCGAGAATCTGATCGATCGTGAGGGTCACGCCCTTGGTGGCGCCGGTATAATTGAATTTCGTGCGAAGGTAGTACGTCAACTGCTGCGATCGCTCGAACGAGGTTCGAATGCCCGGCGAGGGCAAGCTGGCCGTCTCGAATCCGAACAGGCCGGGGCCTTGCGGCCAGGCGCTGTCGTCGAAGGCCGGCGCTCGCCATGCGGTCCCCAGGTCCACGTTCTTGTCGTTGTACTTCCACACGTCGCCGTAGTTGACGTAGGGAATCCCGGTGACCAGGTTCACCTCGGGGTTGGCCACCGGGGTCTCCGCCGACTTGGGCTCTTCGGCGCCCGGCGTGCCGCCCAGGCGACCACTGGCGGTCCAGTTGCGCCAGTCGTCGATCTTGCGGTCGGGGTTCTTGAGCACGAGGGTATGGCCGGCCCCGTCGGCCGCCGGGGACCACCGGCCGCGGTCGTTGTACTCGACGGTGCAGACCGTCGCGCCGTTCTTGTCCTTCAGGGTGATCCGCTCGCCGCTGTTCTTGAGGCTGCCGGTCCAGGGTCCATACACGCGAACGGTCGCCGGAACGCCGTATGCGGCCCTCAGCGTCTCCTCATCCACCGGCGAGAGCAGGATCCGCTCGAACGGCTTGAGGAAGGTCCGGTCCGTCGCTTCGACCGAGAACGATGGGAAGACGTACTCCACGCCGTCGCTGAGCCGCCATTCGGCAATGTCGAAGGGCGTCGCGGTGTTGTTGTAGAGCTCGATGTACTCCGGCATCCCGTCGGGGGGATGATACATGATCTCGCTGAACACGACCTGCTCGGACCGAACGTCCGATATTCCGACCCCCAGCACCACAAGAAACGCCCAAACCCAATGCAGACCCTTCATCATGGTCCTCCAACAAGTCCACCTGCGGGTGTGACCTTACGCGGCGTAATCCGATGAATGCGCCCCGGGCCTCCGAGCGAGCCCGTCGCCCCAGTCGAGAGTAGACGACAAGCACGAGGATGCTACTGCCTTCAATTATACCACAGGCGGGCGGGTGGACCATGCGAAAATATTCGCGGCCCCCGCGGGCTGGGCAGTCCGCTTGCCCTGCAGACGAGCATATGGACGGCGGACCTCAGTCCCGTTCGTCCTCTTCCTCCTCGAGGTTCCTGGCGATCGCCCACTGCGGATAGGGTTCCCGCGTCCCTCTCATGGCGCGCCAGAGAATGCGGTTCAGCACGTCCTCGGGGCAGCGGTCCACCTGTTCCAGCGGGAGCCGGGCCGAGACGATCGCATCCTGTCTTAGCGTAGCGTCCGACACCTCCCTGGGTTTGGGGTTCATCTGGTCCAGGGGAACGTTCGTGGGGACCGCGGCGTAGGGAGTCAGGTCGGGCGTCTCGGTGAAACAGTCGCTCATCGGCGTGGCCGTGGCGTCCATCTGGTTCATGGGCGGCAGGCCCAGAATCAGCTCCATCGTCCGCAGAATGCTGGTCGTGTTGTACTGGGTGCTCACGACGGCCTTACGCCTGGTGTAGGGGCTGACGACGTAGCCCGTGGTGCGGTAGCCGCTGACGTGGTCCCAGCCGGCCTGCGGATCGTCCTCGATCGCGAAGATGCAGGTCTTGGCCCAGAACGAGCTGCGGCTGATCGCCTCGACGATCTGCCCGAAGGCCAGATCGTTGTCCGCGACCTGGGCGGCAGGCGTGGGAGCCCCCTCCCGCGTGCCGGAGGTGTGATCGTTCGGCAGGCAGATGATGACCAGGTTGGGGAACTTGCCGGTCCGCTCGAATTCACGCAGTTCCTTGATGAACTGGGCAGCGCGGAACACGTCAGGGATGTCCATATCCCATCCGACGGTCTGCATGTTCAGGTAGGGACGCAGCGACTCGATGGCGGGCCGGCTGGCGATGTTGATCCGGTGCGTCTGGTCCGTGAAGTCCCGGTAGTAGTCCAGGAACGTCGGCTTGTCCTTCCTGCCGGGCTCGGCCCAGGAGGTCTCCGTGATGGCGAACTCGCCGTAGACGCGAAGCGACTTGCCTTTGGCGATCGCGTTGTCCCAGATGAACCCCGAAGGCGCGTACGCCAGGGCGTCCACGTCGGAATCCTCCATCCCGTCCGGGTAGCTGCGGGGGAAACCCGCGAAAGACTTCTCCATGTAGTCCGTGGCGAACGCAGTGTCCGACCACTGATGGCCGTCGGCGCTGAGGATGCCGGAGCAATAGATGTTGTCGAGCAGGACGAACTCGCGCACTATCTTGTGCTGGTTCGGCGTGATCTCGGCGCCGAAGATGCACAGCGACGGATCGCCGTTGCCCTCGGGGATATCGCCCAGAATCTGATCGTAGGTCCGGTTCTCCTTGATGATGTAGACCACGTGCTCGAACACGGACGGCTCGCCCACCCGCTGGGGGACGGGCCGGGGCGGCTGGTTGGATCGGGCCGGCCGCGAGGCTTCCTTCAGAAGTGGATACCGGTAGTTGTCCAGCACCCGACGCGTCATCGCGGACAGTTCCTTTTTCGTTGGGACCGGAACGAGCGACAGCGTCCCGTGGTACTGATGCGTGTTGTGCTCGTTCGCTCTCTCCTCCTTGAGGCCGTAGGTCAAGCCGACCCCCTTGATGTTCGCCACGGCCAGGCGGCGACGGGAAGCGTCGTACGCGATCGCGCCGGGGAACCACCCGACCGGGATCAAACCGAGCAGCTTCGACTCGTCGGGATGGAAACGGAACACCGCGATGGCGTTCTGAGTCCCGTTGGCGACGTACAGAGTGTCGCCGGAGGGATCGAATGCCATTGCATTGGGGCTGGCTCCGAACAA
>JAAYVJ010000330.1 GCA_012517265.1 Planctomycetota bacterium
GCCGCCTCCGCGATTCCGAGCGATCCCCATATCAAGAGTCGATCCCAGGCGCAGGCTGCGGTTGTGACCGCTTGCCTCGAATTGAATCAGCCGCAGCGGGCGCTGGGCTACATCGAACGGATCGACGACTGGCGGCGAGGAACGGCCTACGCGGATCTGGCGAGGCACTGCATGCGAGGCGGGTTCAGGACCGACGTGGAAGCCTACCTGAGTCGCGCACTGAAGGTTGCTGAAGGGACCGAAGACTGGCGGAAGGATCGGATCGTTGGCCAGGTGGCGGTGGTGCGGGCGATGAGCCGCCCGGCGGGGGACTTCGATGCGGAGATGGCTGCCCTGGCGAAGATGGTCTCCAGCCAACAGTTTGATGCCTTAAGAGAGGCATTGGCGACGTACGTTCGTCTCTTCAACCGGGTTTATTGCGATGTCCAACGACGCACCACGGTCGAGGAGAACATCCGCGCCTCGTGGGAGAAGATGCCGGGGTTCGTGCGACTCGACTTGATGATGGACATGATCGAACATTGTCTGGCTCATTCCGATCGGACGAAGGCTTTGGACTTGGTCAAGGAGGCCCGCGCGATCGCCGAATCCACAAGTTGGCAGCCCACGATTGAAATTCCCCTCAAGGCCAAACTGGCCCGGTTGCGGTTCCTGGCGGGCGATCCGGAGCAGGCAAGCGAAGAGGCGAAAGACGCCCTGGAGTTGTTCGATGCCAAGCGGGATCAGATCGCAAACATCTATCGGGCCCAGACGCTTCGTCCGATTGCCGAAGCGTACCGGACCATGGGCAAGGCGGACGTCGCGCTGGGCCTGTACGCGAGAGCGGTCGAAGCGGGGATGGAGAACCCGAATTCCAGGCCGAGAGCCGAGGATCTCGCGGCGACGTGTAGTTCGATGGCTGTGCAGGGGGCAGAGCCGAGCCCGGGGTTGTTGAGCCGGATACGTGAGATCCGAGAGGGTTTGGGGGACCCGTGGTGACGAGTCGATTGCGCAGAGCCACCGTGTTGAGTATGACGCTGCTGTTCTGTTTGGCGCCTGTTCTGTGGGCTCAGGAGGTTGGCGGGATTCGGGGCGTCGTGTACGACAAGGACTTTGGCGTGCCGCTGGCTTCGGCCCAGGTGCAGATCGTCGAGACGGGCGACAAGAGAACGACCGACAGCGAAGGGCATTACGTTTTCGAGAAGGTGGCTCCGGGAACCTATACGCTGATCGTCTCCAAGGAGGGATACGCCCGACAGGTTGTGGCCAACAGCGTGGTCGCCGCGGGACGGATGGCCGAAGTGGAAGCGTCGCTGGCCGGAGAGTTTCTCGAAATGGAGGAATTTGTCGCGGAGAACCAGGAACTGGGCGGCGGGACGGAGATCGGACTGCTGAACCTGCGACTGGAGAGTCCGTCGATCATGGATGCGATCAGCTCGGACCTGATGACCCGCGCGGGGGCCAGCACCGCAGCCGACGCGGTACGACTGGTCGCCGGCGCGACGGTCGAGGACGGGAAATACGCCGTGGTGCGAGGTTTGCCGGACCGATACGTCAACTCGCAGTTGAACGGCGTGCGGCTCCCGACGGCAGACGAGGACAAGCGTGCCGTGCAGCTCGACCAGTTCCCCGGCGCCCTGATCGAGAGCATTCAGGTGAGCAAGACGTTCACGCCGGACCAGCAGGGCGACGCCTCCGGCGGAGCGGTGAACCTGGTCCTCAAAGGGATTCCGGACGAGCGAATTCTCAAGGTCAAGGTCGGCACGGAATACAACACGCAGGCGCCGTGGGGCGGGGATTTCCTCAGCTATGACGGAGGCGGCGTGAACTTCCTGGGCCGGGAGGATCGGGATATTCCCGACAACGGGCTGTTCGGAGGCACGATGGGAGTCGCCGAGGACGACGCTCCGATCAACCACAATTGGTCCCTGACCGCCGGCGGCAAACGCGATCTCGACAACGGCGTGCGGATCGGCGCGTTCACAAGCATGTACTACAAGCGGGACAGTTCCTACTACGACGATGGGGTCCACGACATCTACGAGGCGCGACTGGACGGCAGCTCCTACCGGATGCAGCCGTTCGAACAGTATGGCTATACGAGCCTGTATGACGTGACCGCGGGGGTGGAGTCCGTGCAATGGGGCGCCATGGGAGTCCTCGGCGCGGAGATCGAGAATCACGCACTGTCCCTTCTGTACATGCAGACGCAAGTCACGGAAGACAAAGCCACTCTCATGGAGGACACTCGGGGCAGTCTGTACAGAGACGCGCTGGATATCAGTGCTCCCTATCACCGCAACGAAACGCTGGAGTATACGGAGCGTTCGCAGTCGACGGTGCAATTGAAGGGCCGGCACACCCTCGAAGTTCCCGAATACCCCCTCTGGCGACTGGGACGAACCCTCAATCCGGGGATTGACTGGACCCTGTCGCACAGCGAGGCCCAAATGGATCAACCGGACAAACGGGCCTTCCGCACCTGGTGGCAGCCGGGGCGGGAAGTTGCGGGTCTTGTGTTTCCTGCGGTGCATTTCGGCTATGATCCCAGCGGCAGCGGCAACGAGTTTGCCCAACGTATCTGGAAGGAAATCACGGAAGAAAGCGATCAGGCGTCTTTGAATCTGAAACTGCCGTTCCAGCAGTGGGCCGAGCTGGAGGGCTATCTGAAGATGGGTTTGTTCCACGACCAGGTGGACCGAAAATACAAGCAGGACGGTTTCTACTATGAATTCGACGACACCTCGTTTCCCGCGCCCTGGGAGAGGCGCTGGAGCCAGGTCTATGTGGGCGAGGGGCACACGATCACCGCGTTCAACGACGACGTGGACTACACGGGCGACCAGAAGATTTTCGCCTGGTATCAGATGCTCGATCTGCCGTTGACCTCTTACTTGAAAGTCATCGGCGGGGCTCGTTTCGAATCGACGGATCTGAGCATCACCAATCTTCCCGAGAGCGACAACGCGCGGTATCTGCCTCCCGGCGGCACAGGCTGGACGCAATTCGGTCCCGAGGCGGACGTCTCGTTTTCGCAGGATGACGCGTTGCCGTCGCTGGCGTTGGAAATCACGCCGATCAAGCCGGTGAAGGTGCGGGGTTCCTATAGCCAGACGGTTGCCCGCCAGACTTTCAAGGAACTGTCGCCGGTCATGCAGATGGAGTATCTCGGCGCGGACATCTTCGTGGGCAATGCCGATCTGAGAATGAGCGCGCTGGACAACTACGATCTCCGCCTCGATTACGAGCCGTACAAGGGGGGGCTGGTCTCGGTGTCGTGGTTCTACAAGGATGTCAAAGATCCTATCGAATACGTCCAACGCTTCCAGGCGTCCTTGTTCTACACGACGGCGGTCAACTATCCCCAAGGCTGGCTCGATGGCTGGGAATTGGAGGTTCGACAGGACTTGGGCAGGCTCTGGGCCTCCCTGGAGGGTTTCACCGCAGGAGCCAACGCCACGTTCATCGAGTCCGAGGTGACGCTGCCCGACGACGAACGGGATGCCTTTGCAGCCGTAGGAACGCCGACCTCGACCCGCGACATGATGGGAGCGCCCGAGCACCTGTACAATCTGAACCTCACCTACGAGCACGCCAAGTACCGCACGCAGATCGGCCTGTTCTACTCGGTTCGCGGCGACACGCTCACCGAGGGCGGGGTCGCCCTGGGCAACGGCTACGTCCCGGACGTCTACTCGGAGGAGTTCGGCACGCTCAACCTGAGCATCCTGCAGCCGATCCGGGAGCATCTGAAGATCATGTTCCAGGCCAAGAACATCACCAACCCCGAGATCAAAGAGGTCTATCGCTCCGACTTCGTCAGCGGGGAAGCGACGAAGACGTCTTATCGCCGGGGGATCGATCTGGCACTGGGTTTGGAATACGAGTTCTGAGAGCACCGCGCAATCCCCATTTAATCCAGATTTAATGGACGGTTCATCCCGTTCTAACACGCCCCGGATACAGTCTGCGATGACTGTTCCGAAAAGGGGTGATCGTGATGCGGACAAGGCAAAGACAAGTGATCGTTGTGGTGCTTGGAGCCGCGGCTCTTGGTTGGGCGGCGGAGCCGGGGACGCGCGAGAGCATCGAGAATGCCCGCGCGACGATGGAGAAGTGGGTCGAGACCCGCCGCGTCATTTCGAAGGAGAAGCAGGATTGGGCCCTCGGCCATGAGATGCTCAACGAACGCATCGCACTGGTGGAGCGGGAAATCGCCTTGCTGCGGGAGAAGATCGATCAGGCCCAGGAGAGCATCAGCGACGCCGACAAGAAGCGGGCCGAACTGGTGGATGAGAACGAGAAGCTCAAGAGCGCCGCGGGGATGCTGGCCGGCATTGTGACGAAACTCGAGGCGAGGACGGCCGAGTTGATCACGCGGTTGCCGGACCCGATCCGCGACCGCATCAAGCCGCTCAGTCAAAGCCTGCCGCAGGACCCGAACGGGACGAAGCTGTCTCTCGCCCAGCGGTTCCAGAATGTGGTGGGCATCCTCAACGAAGTGAACAAGTTCAACCGGGACATCACGGTCACCAGCGAGGTCCGCACGCTGGCCGACGGCAATGCAGCGGAGGTTGCCGCGGTCTATGTGGGACTGGGTCAGGCGTACTACGCCGGGGCCAACGGCACGGTGGCCGGCATGGGACGTCCCTCTGATTCCGGCTGGACTTGGGAGCCTGCCAATGACGCGGCGGAACAGATCGCGGACGCCATCGCAATCCTCAAGAATGAGAAGGTGGCCAGCTTCGTCCTTCTGCCGTTGAAGGTCCAGCAATGAGCAAGAACCGACCATTGCCCATGCATGCCAAGAGCGTCCTGTGGCGGAATTGGGTTCTGTGCTGTCTCCTTTCCTTCCTATCGCCTGCGATCTCCCTCGCCCAAGACAAGACCACCGGCGGTGGCACGTTCAGCCAGGCCGGCGCTTCGGTTCAGCAGCAGCTCCAGGAGAGTCTGGCAGAGTTGACCCGATTACGAGAGGAGATCGCCAAGGAGAAGATTCCCCTCGGCCAGAAACTGACCGACCTTGAGAACCAGTTGACGGAGGTCCGCCGCGAATACCAGCAGACGACACGTCTGCTCGACAGCCGGACCCTTGACTTGAGCAACCTGCGTTCGGAGATCCAGTCTCGCCAGGAGGAAAAGACCTACCTGTCCAACCTGCTCGGCGAATACATCCGCAACTTCGAGACGCGTCTGCATATCGCGGAACTCCAGCGATATCACGAGCCGCTGGAGGCGGCCAAGCTGGCGCTGGAAAACAGCAGTCTGAGCGAAACCGAGGTCTATCAGGCGCAGGCAACGCTCGTGACCGCGTCGTTGGAGCGACTCCATGATGCCCTCGGCGGGACGCGTTTCGAGGGCAGTGCGGTGGACGCCTCCGGTTTGGTAAAACGCGGCACCTTTGTTCTGGTGGGGCCCGTCGCGCTCTTCGGCTCGCAGGACGGTCAGAGCGTCGGCACCGCCGAGCAGCGTTTGGGATCTTTGGAGCCGACGGTGGTTGGCTTCGATGATCCGACGACCACCGAAGCGGCGGCCGCGACCGTCGCCACCGGCGCCGGCCGTTTCCCGCTGGACCCCACGCTCGGCAGCGCGCATAAGATTCAAGCCACGAAGGAATCGATCACCGAGCATATCCGCAAGGGCGGCCCGGTCATGGTCCCGATCCTCGGGCTGGCGGCCGCCGCCTTGTTGATGGCCTTCTTCAAATGGGTGGGGCTGGCCCGCCTTCGCAGCCCCTCGGAGAAGCGGATTCGCACGCTTCTTCAGGCAGTCGCGCTGCGGGAAGAAGACCTCGCCGCCAAGGCAAGGGCCGTCGGCGGTCCGACAGGCGAAATGCTCCTGATCGGCGTGGAACACCTGCACGAGCCCACGGAACTGATCGAAGAGGTCATGTATGAGAAGATCCTCGCGACGAAGCTCAGACTCCAGCGTTTCCTTCCCTTCGTCGCGATCAGCGCGTCTTCCGCTCCCCTGCTGGGGCTATTGGGAACGGTGACGGGCATGATCAACACGTTCAAGTTGATCACCGTCTTCGGCTCCGGCGACGTCAAGACGCTCTCCAGCGGCATCTCCGAAGCCCTGATCACCACCGAGTTCGGCCTGATCGTGGCCATTCCCTCGCTGTTGATCCATGCGTTTCTGTCGCGTAAGACCCGCGGCGTGATCGACCGCATGGAGAAGGCCGCGATCTCTTTCATCAACCAGGTGGGCAAGACTCCCTATCGCCAAGACAATTCCGCCGGTTCCCTCGCGGAGATGCCGGCCGCAGTGGCCCGCGAGGTTGTGCGGAGTCTGGCTCACCGGAGCCGGGGGGACGTCCGTGATCTGTTGGAATACTCCGAGGACTCGGCCGGGGGCATGATGGACTCTCCGGTCGTCACCATCTCAAAGGACGCCACGGTGGCCGAGGCGATTGGGAAGATTCGGGCCGCCGCCATCGAGGAGGACTTTCAGGCGGTCTTCGTCGTGGACGATCAAGGCCGGTACGTGGGCGATGTGCCCATCCGTCTGCTGCTGACACGGCCCGAACATGTTCGTGTCGAATCCCTGATGGAGGCAGGCACGCCGTTCGTACGCATCGATGCGGACCGGACGCAGGTGCGGGATCTCTTCCGTCGGCACGATCTGACCACGATGCCGGTGCTCGATCATGACAACCGATTGGTGGGACGCATCAACCGCAATGGAGAATGAATATGATCACCGAACGGATTATCGCTCTGTGGGAACAGGCCGTGGCCATCTGGATCTCCGGGGGCTGGGGCATGATCGCACTGGCCGTCAATGGATTGGTTCTGTTCTCGATGGGGATTCATGTGCTCTTAAAACTGCGCCGCAAGGGGCACCAGTCCGTGTCGGAGAAGACCTGGCGGCGCTGGATCGATCATTCGGGCGACCGAAGGGGGCCGGTGGGCGAACTGCTGGACTTCGTCACCGGAGCCAACTCGCTCAAGCAATCCGCTGTGTTCTTTGAGGAACTGCGGGCCACCGAGATCCGTCCGTTCGAACGGGACCTGCGTGTGATGAAGGTCTGCGTGAGCAGCGCGCCGCTGCTGGGATTGCTTGGCACCGTGACCGGGATGCTCGCCACGTTCGGCGCCCTGGCCTCGGGATCTGGCGGCGAGAAGACGATGGGACTGGTGGCCGGCGGCATCTCCGAAGCCCTCGTGACCACGGAGACCGGCCTGATCCTCGCTCTGCCGGGGTTGTTCTTCCAGTACCAGCTCTCCCGCCGGCTCGAACGCTACAAGGCGTTCCTGACGCAACTGGAAACCCTCTGCACGCAGAGGCTGTACAAGACGATGCCAAAGCCCGCGTCGCATGCGGTGGAGAAGAGAACGCCCAGGCAGGATCGCGTACTGCGGAGGCCGGACAAGACGCCGGTGATCCGGCACCAGACTCCGCACACGCAGGAGTTGGCGGCATAGGGCCCGCTTGGAGGTTCAGGAAAGACCATGGGACGTTTTCGCGAAATGGCAGGAGAAGACGGCGGCGATGCCGGGATCGACATCTCGCCGCTGATCGACTGCGTGTTCATCCTGCTGATCTTCTTCATCGTGACGACCACGTTCGTGGAGGAGACCGGGGTCGAGGTCGACAAACCGCAGGCGGCGTCCTCCGTCCGACTGGAGAAAACCAGCATCCTCTTGGCGCTGACCGAAAAAGGCGAGGTGGTCTACGGCGGGCGGGAGATCGGCCTGAGCGGCGTGCGTCAACTCGTTGCCAGAATGCTCCAGAAGGAAGAGGTCCCGGTCATTATCCAGGCCGACGCCGCGGCGCCGTCCGGCCTGCTCGTTCGCGTGATCGACGAAGCCAAACTCGGCGGGGCCGCCAAGGTGAGTCTGGCCGCTCGCAAACCGCAAGGTTGAGTGTGGACCCGTGGCCCTTACCAGAACATTCCAGATCGTCCGCGAGGTGGGGCATCGCCTTGGTGTGATGCTTGGCGCCATTGTGTTGACCCTCGCCTTCTTCATCGTCCTGCCGCTGATGCAGACGATCAGCCGGCCGCCGACGGACGATCTGGTCCTTCAGACCGTGAACCTGACCAATGTGCCTCCGCCTCCGTCGCCGCCTCCCGAGGAGCATCGCGAGGAGGAGCCGCAAACCGACGAGAAGCCGCCCGAACTGGCGGAGGAGGCGACGCCGCTCGATCTTTCCCAGTTGGAGCTCGCGCTCAACCCCGGCTTCGGGGATGCTTCATTCGGAGGCGGCGATTTCGCGGTGAGACTGAACACGGTCGTGACGACTGCGGGCGGCGACGCCGCCGGGAGCGTGGACGCGATCTTCTCGATCGCCGATCTCGACCAGAAGCCGCGGGTGATCTACCAGCCCGGCCCCGTCCTCACCCGGGAAATCCGCCAGAAGGCGCCCGGGACGGTGTACATTCTCTTTCTGGTCGATGAGCGGGGCAGCGTGGTGGAGCCTCGCGTGCAGCAATCCACCGATCCGGTGTTTGAGAAGCCCGCCCTCGGTGCGGTGAAACAGTGGAAATTCGAACCTGGAAAGCGGGCCGGCAAGGCGGTGCGTTTCCGCATGCGCGTGCCGATCACTTTCCCGAAAGGATAGACCATGAAGACCCAGTCCCGATGCTCGTCGCGGGTCGCTCCCGGCCGGCTGCCGCTCCTGTCCGCCATCCTATGCGTTGCGTCGATTGCCGCCGTGTCACACGCTCAGCCCGTTGCGGAAACCCGGCTCAGCGAGCTGGAGCTCCAGATCTGGAGGAGCCCGGAGTTTCAGAAACGCTTCACGGAGAGCTTTCTGGCCGAGACGGAGATCGAGCCGACGGTCACGCAGCCCGAGCGGGAGAAGATGCTCAAGGTGCTCGAACTCATCTCGGCCGACAAGCTGGACGAGGCCGCCCGCATGCTCCAAAAGGAGACGAAGGAGGGTTCCAGCGCCGTCTACGACTTCACTCTGGCGAACATCCACTTCCGCAAGGAACAGCTCGACGAAGCCGCGGCGGCCTACCTCCGTGCCGTGAACAAATACGACAAGTTCCTTCGCGCCTGGAAGAATCTCGGGCTGATCTACGTGCGGACCGCCCAGTTCGAGAAGGCGATTCCGGCCCTGACCAAGGTGATCGAACTCGGCGGCGGCGACAAGTACACCTACGGCATGCTCGGCTTCGCCTATTCATCCACGGAAAACCACCTCTGCGCCGAATCGGCCTTCCGCCAGGCCATCCTGCTCGATCCAGCGACCCTCGACTGGAAGATGGGGCTTGCTCGCAGCCTGTTCAAGCAGCAGTGCTACGCCGAGGCCGCGGCGCTCTGTGACAGTCTGATCACGAACGATCCGAACCGGGCGGACCTCTGGCTCCTGCAGGCCAACGCCTACATCGGCCTGAACCAGCCGATGAAGGCCGCGGTGAACTATGAGCTGGTGGACCGTCTGGGCAAGTCCACGGTCGACAGTCTGAACATGCTCGGCGACATCTATGTGAATCAGGAGCTGTTCGGGATCGCGGTCGTCTCCTACATCCGCGCGCTCGAACAGGACCCGAAACGCAGCGTCGAGCGCGCCATTCGTGCGGCGAAGGTCCTTGCCGCCCGCGGGGCGCTCGATGAAACCAGACGACTCGTCGAACGGATCGAAGCCTTGCAGGGAATCGATCTGAGCAAGGCCGATCAGAGAGACTTGCTGATGCTCCGCGTGCGAATTGCCGTCGCCGAGCACGCCGGCGAAGCGGAAATCAAGTTGCTGGAGGAACTCGTGGCGCTCGATCCGCTCGACGGCGAATCGCTCATCCTGCTCGGTCAGTACTGCGCGCGTTCGGGCGACACGGAGAAGGCGGTGTTCTACTACGAACGAGCCGAGAGTCTGGAGAAGCACGAGGCCGACGCCAAGATCCGCCACGCCCAGTTGCTGGTGGGACAGGGCAAGTACGGCGAAGCTCTGCCGCTGCTGCGCCGCGCCCAGGACCTCAAGCCGCGCGACGATGTTCAGAAGTATCTCGAGCAGGTTGAGCGAGTCGCCAAAACTCGCTGACAGGGCGACTCCCGACCTTATCGCTTCGTCGCTCTGATCACCGTGGCTCGTTGCTCCAAGGGCAAGGCCGCTCTCTCCCGGCCGGTGTTTCTGTAGAGCGTCGCCAGGTTCTCCAGGCTGGTCGCCACGGCGGCATGGTCCCGCCCGAGTGCCTTCTCTCTGATTCTCAGCGAACGATTGTAGGACAACTCCGCTCGTCCGGAGTGCCCTTGGGTCTCGTACAGCTTCCCGAGATTGTCGAGGCTGACGGCTACGGCCGGATCGTCCGCGCCCAGAGTCCTCTCCCGGATCTCCATCGCACGCTTGTAGAGCGACTCGGCCTGTCCGTGGCGACCCTGGGCCTCGTATAGTGACGCCAAGTTGTCCAGGCTCGTGGCTACGGAGGGGTGATCTTTGCCGAGAGCCTTCTCTCGAATCGCCAGTGCGCGTTTGTAGAGCGGCTCGGCCTGCTCATATTCCCCGTTCGTACGGTACAACGCGGCGAGGTTGTTCAGACTTGTGGCCACGGAAGGATGGTCCGAGCCTAAGGTCTTCTCTTTGATCATCAGTGCACGCCGATAGAGCAATTCGGCCCGGGCGGAGTTGCCCTGTGCGCGGCATACTTCCGCGAGATTGTTAAGACCCAGCGCCACGTTGGGGTGGTGTGGCCCCAACACGGTCTCCTTGATCATCAGGGCGCGCTCGTAGAGCAGAGCTGCCTCGGCATACCGGCCCTGGGTCTTGTACAACAACGCGAGGTTGTTGAGGCTCACAGCTACGAGAGGATGGTGCGAGCCGCCCGCCTCTTCGGCCATCGACAGCGCTTTCTTCGCAAGTTCGATGGCGCGATCGTAAGAGCCCTGCTGGGACAGCGAGACAATCTGCGTATTGAGCGTCTGCCATTCATCGCCTTGGGCCCAGGCAGATGAACCCGCCAGAACGATGGACAGGAAGGACAGGGCTTGTGCGAGTCTATTCATGAGATCTCCTCGTCAAGAAGTCGCCCGCGGATGCCGCGGCTGAATGTGCAGTATCGAGAACCTCCATGTCGTGCAATCCGAAGATCATTATAGCATCGAGAAGTTGGATCGTGCTACCGGAAAATGAGAATTGTAGGCATCGTATTGCGGTAATTGTCTGCGATCGCGATCTGCCGAATTAATCGAAATCTAACGATGGACGTAACCGTCCGGCGAGGGACATCTGTTCGGTTGTTGCCGCAGTGGGATAATGCTGCCATGCAATGGAAAGGGATTGATCGATGGCAGCAGACAGACAACAACGAGCACAGACCGAGTGTGGCCGGTCTTCGGAGCGGCCTCTTGAGCAGTGGCGACAGTCGGGTTCGTCCCAGGCGCAGTACTGTCGGCACCATCGACTTTCTCTGGGGATTTTCGGCTGGTGGAAGGGACGGCTGTCCGCCGCGGGCGGCGGTGACCTACAGCCTGGCGGCCAGTTGCAAGCTCTGCGGGATCGATCGGTTCGCCTGCCTGAGTGACGTCCTGACGCGAATCAACACGCACCCGGCCGGCCGCATCGAGGAACTGCTCCTGCGCAACGGGAAACCCGCACATCCGTAAGCGTATCCGCCCCCGCCCCGGAGCACGGACTCCCCAACGGAAAGGCAGTCCTTCCAGCCATGTACTCTGTCGGACGGTTAGGAAGTTCGCCACCGCTCTGCTGCCGGCCTCCACCGTGGATGTCAAAGGACTTGCGAAACTCGCCGCCTGGGAATCGCGCATCAAAAGCAACGTTCTGAAAGATCGTAGTTCGAAGCGCTGCTTCTGCTCGTCCCTGCCGAGATCCGCGTCATCGACCTCGCTCGGGTCCGTGGCCATTGCAGGGTTGATTTCCTCAATCGTGGATGCTGCCATTTCGTTCGACTTCTGATCCTGATTGGGTGTGCTCTGCAAGGGCCTTGATCGCGGCCTGGATATGCTCCGGCAGGGTGGGCCAGCGTTCTGCGGGCAGGGTAAGATCGGGGTCCCGGAGGGGGCTCGGTGCATTCTGTGCGCTTGATTTTGCGCCGTTCTCTTCCGAAATCTCGGTTCTTGATAGCGCTACCGGGGGGGCGAATCCTATATCGCCCGTTCTTTCGATCCCCCGTAGTCGATAATCAATCCCAAGGCCGGTCTGTAAGCCGAGTTCTGTCCCCGCCGAATGGCGGGCGGCGATCATTTATCTGGACCAGCCGTTGCCGACTGGCTCTTCCGCCCCGCGGCGATCTCTCGCCGCGAGGGTGCGGAATGCGACCTACCCGCCGGTCATGCGGCCCAAGCCGCACATACCCGGGCCGAGTATGGCTCGGGACCCTTCGGACGCGAGGCCCGAGGAGTCCGTCGTCGCCTACCGGCTGCTTGGTCTTGCAGGCGGTGGGGTTTTCCCTGCCGGCGACGTCGCCGCCGCCGCGGTGCGCTCTTACCGCACCTTTTCACCATTGCCCGATCCCGCCGGCGCTGCGTGCAGCGACGCCGGGCCGTCGGCTGTGTGTTTTCTGTGGCACTATCCCTGGGATTGCTCCCGGTGGTCGTTAGCCACCACCGTGCCCTGGGGTCTCCAAACGCGTTTGTTCGCGCCTGGCGGCCCGCTGTCCTGCTCGGACTTTCCTCCCCGCGTCGCATGACACGACGCGGAGCGACCGCCCGACCGACCTTGGGATTGATTATCGACTACGAACGATCGAAGTTCCAAAGAGCACTCATTTCATACATAGGTGATTCTACTGTATCCGCCCCTTTGCTCCAAATGCGGCTTGTGCCCATTTCGAATCGGGACGGCGGCGCGCGGGGCGAGCCGGGGGCATTCGACTTGACGCTCCCGCCTGCCGCTTCTACACTGCGCGGGTGTTTTTGCCTGAGGATTGTGCATGCGACAGATCGCGCAACAACTGATTTCCATCGGCCTGTTGGGCGGCTTGGCGGACAACGCCGGTTTGTTGGCGTGGTCCGCGAAGCTGTTCCTGCTCGTCGGCGTTCTGGGCGGGTTCACGACGTTCCTCGAACTCATCGATGGAGCGGTCCAGGAGGGGATCGCCGCGTTGGAGGACGTCGAGATCCACTTCTATCGGGCCGGTTCGCACGATTCCTCGACGCCGCCGGGGGAACATGGCTGAGTTCCGCCACTACATCCTGACTCGCTTCAACACGGGGTTGTACGGCCCGAATCCGTGGACGAAGACGGACCCTCGGGTGTGGATGGACCACAGGATGAAGCTGTTCACGACGATCACGCTGCCTTCGATGGCCGCCCAGAGCTGCCAGAACTTCACGTGGCTGGTCCTGATGGACCGCCAGACCCCTGAGCCCTACATCAAGGAACTGGAGCGGGTCGCCTGTCCGGCGATGAAGCTCATCTTCCGCGACCCGGACCAGCCTCGCTGGCAGCGGAGCTTCGAGCCGGGCCGGTACGATCTGATCACCACACGCATCGACAACGACGACGCATTCCACCGGGACACGGTCAAGGATATCCAGCACGCCTGGCGGACCCGAGACGAAGGGCAGGCCAAGCCCTGGCTGATCGTGTTTCCCTTCGGCTTGATCCTGAATCTCGTGGACCGGCGGATGTGGGTGATGGAGTACTGGTTCAACAACTGCCCGACACTGGTCGAAGACTCGGAGAATTGCGGGACGGTATATCGCTGGCAGCACAGCGAGATCCCGGGGAATGTGCCCAGGCTCTGCATCAAGAGCAAGCCCTACTGGCTTCAGGTGGTCCACTCGCAGAACGTGCTCAACGCGGTCGAGACCAACAATCCGCTCCGCATCGTGCACAAGGAGCTGCCGGCCGCGATCGAGCATCTGGAGCAGTTCGGCATCGACCCGGCGGCTCTCCCGGAATTCTGAGACGAGGTCCCATCCGGCCTATTGCCTTGTCTTTTCAGCCGGCTCTCACGATCTCCGTGTGTCTGCGGAACCGCTTGTCGTCGGTCTGCGTGTGGTCCATACGGTAGTGCACGCCCCGGCTCTCCTTGCGGAGATCGGCGCAGTGGGCCATCAGCAGCGAGGTCGTGAGCATGTTCTGGCACTCCCAGCCTTCCCTGGCGTCGAAGACCTTGTCCATCACGTAGCGATGCCAGAACCGGATGATCTCCTGGGTCTCGGCCAGCGGCTGGGCCCTTCGCGTGATGCCGACGTTGCGCCACATCAAGGCTCGCAAGGAGTTGCGCACGTCGGCCGTGTCGAGCTGGCTGCGGTCCGAATGCGGGATGTTGTACCGGATCACCGGGTGTTTGAGCGACGTCAGGTCGCTGGGCTCGCTGGCCAGGACCGCCTGGCCGGCCAGCTTGCCGAAGACCAGGCCTTCGAGCAGCGAATTGCTGCCGAGCCGGTTGGCGCCGTGCAGGCCGGTTGAAGCCACTTCGCCGCAGGCGTAGAGGTTCTCGATGTTCGTGCGGGCCAAGGCGTCGGTCTTGACGCCCCCGACCATGTAGTGGGCGCTGGGCCTGACCGGGATCAGGTCGTGGCTGACGTCGATGTCGAAGCTCTCGCACAGGTCGCTGATCAGCGGGAACCGCTTGGCGAAGTACTCCTTGTCCATGTGCCGGATGTCGAGGTAGACGTGCGTCGCGTCGGTCTTGCGCATCTGGGCCAGGATCGCCCGGCTCACCACGTCGCGCGGGGCCAGTTCGCCCGCCTCGTCGTAGTCCTCCATGAATCGCCGGCCCTTTGTGTCGAGCAGATAGGCGCCCTCGCCACGGAGGGTCTCGGTGATCAAGGCGCGGGATGCGCCCGCGATGTACAGCGTCGTCGGATGGAACTGCACGAACTCCAGGTCGCGAAGGACCGCCCCGGCCCGGTAGGCCATCGCCAGCCCATCCGTCGTGGCGACCGACGGATTCGTCGTTTCGCGGTAGAGCTGGCCGCCGCCGCCGGTGGCGAGAATGGTATTGGCCGCCCAGACGATCTGGAGCCCGTGATCTTCGCTGTGGCCGATGATGCCGATGCAGCGGTTCTCCTTGCCCGGAGCACCGCTGCGCGTCGGGTCGGTGAGCAGGTCGATCGTGAAGAAGTTCTCGATGACCCGGATGTTCGACTTGCTGCGGACCTTGGCGATGAGGGCCTCGGCGATGGCTCGGCCGGTCTCGTCGCCGTGGGCGTGCAGAACGCGGGCGTGCGAGTGGCCGCCCTCGAGCGTGGTGTCGATCTGGCCGTTCACCTGGTCGAATCCGGCCCCCCATTCCTGCAACTGGCGGACCAGTTCGGGCCCCTGGCGGACGACCTGCTCGACGATCTGCGGATCGGCGATCCCGCCGCCGGTGCGGAGGGTGTCGGCCACGTGGGCCTCGAACGTGTCCTCCTGCCGAAGGACCGAGGCGATGCCGCCCTGGGCGTTCCACGTGTTGCTCTCGTCGATGCTGCCCTTGCAGACGATGACGATGGTGCGATGGTCGGCGGCTTCGATGGCCGCCCGCAGGCCGGCGATGCCCCCTCCGACGATGACGCAGTCCGCGAAGAGCTGGCTGGTCGAGATCGAATCGATGTCCACGAGGTACCGGCGGGGCTCGCCGAAACGGATCGGATCGGTCGGCGCCGGGCCCTGCCCCTTGCTCTGTTCATTCATACCCATGTTGCCTTGCCAGTCGGCGATTCGGAGAACGCGTCGAACCGCCAGGTCGAAAAAGAAAAGGATGGAGCGACCCCATCCTGCGAATACGACAGCCCTCCACGCGGGGTTGCAACGCCTTCGCCGCAAAGCCAGCCATCATACCCGAATCTCCGGCAGGTGGAAATACAGAAACAAGTCGGGCGAAGAGCCGGCGATGGGCCTGTGCGAGTCCTCAGCAAGGACGACGCATGCGTCGCCCCTACCGGGCCTTGCGGACCAGGGCCAGGTCGTTCGGGAAGAGCCGCTCGTCGCCGGCGAACTTCGCCACGAATTCCTGCAATTCCCTGGTCGAGGCGGTCAGGATCGGGCGGTCGTCCACCATTTCATGCTTCACGGCGGCCGGGGCGGCCTGGATCAGGTCTTTGAACTGATCGTCGTCGGTCACGCGGAGCACGAGTTGCTCGCCGATGGCGTCGATCCGGAGGATCGTGTGGACCGGCACGAAGAAGAACCCGTTGTAGGCCAGCGGCATCTTCTCAATGTCCTGTTCGCCCGAGGGGAATCGATCGGCGAAGACGTCGAGGAATTGCCGCTCGCCGAGCTTGACCAGACATGCGGCGAATGCGCCCTTGCGGCCGTCCTTGTCGCTGATCTCCAGGCCGTAGAATTTCGTGATGTCGTCCTTCCAGGCCTCCAGCGGGCCCTTGGCCGCGGATTCGTCCAGCCGGGAGAACTTCCAGGTCACCTCGGGATCGTTGGCGTCTTTCACCCACGTGCCGACGAGCTTCTCCTCGAAGACGATGGTCTCCCTGGTGAACAGCGGGTGCAACGAGACGACCGGCACGCAGCCGGCCAGCAGCGCCGCCAAGGCATAGAACGCAACACTCTTGACTCTCATATTCATCTCCTTTCGCACGGGAATCGTGTGCATCTGAATCCCGCTATCTCAATCATACCGCGGCGTCATTCCGAGGAAAAGCCGGTTGCGGCCGGCCTGCCGAAGGGGTACAGTGCACCGCTTGTCCTTTGGAAAGATCGCGGTTCTCTCGCAAGAGCAGGGTAGTACATGTATGAACTGACTTCGGTAGGGTGGTTCCTCGTCGGCCTGTCCGCCGTGCTGGTGGGGCTCAGCAAGACGGGCATCCCGGGCATGGGCATCCTCATGACGCCTCTGATGGCGATGGCGTTCCCCCTCGAATACCTGCGCGAATCCACCGGCGCCTTGTTGGGCATGCTCATCCTCGGCGACCTTTTCGCCGCCGGCTACTACCGCCAGCACGCGGAATGGGGGCGCGTGATTCGCCTCCTGCCGCCGGCGTTCGCCGGAATCATGGCCGGTTGGCTGGCCATGGGGCACGTCTCCGACGCTCAGCTTCAACGGATCATCGGCGTCATCATCCTGGGGATGCTCGCCATCAACTACTGGCGGACCCGCCTGCGAGGTCAGGACGCTCCGATCCCGAGCCAGTGGTGGTTCGGACCCCTGATGGGCTTCATCGCAGGCGTCACGACGATGATGGCCAACGCCGCCGGTCCCGTCATGGTCATCTACCTGCTCGCCATGCGGCTGCCCAAGTTCGCCTTCATCGGCACCAGCGCGTGGTTTTTCTTCGTGGTCAACTGGCTCAAGGTGCCCTTCAGCGCCAATCTGAACCTGATCAACGCGGCATCGCTCAAGCTCGACCTGATGATGCTGCC
>JAAYVJ010000331.1 GCA_012517265.1 Planctomycetota bacterium
GCACGATCCGGACTCTTCGTCATTCCCAAGCCGCCAAGCTCGCGAAATTGGGTTCGTTTCGCACAGTCGGCCTCTGGGCATGGGCCGGACTTTGTGAAATTGGCTTCGTTTTGCACAATCGCGTTTTGGTCACTGCGGGGCGGCCGGGTTGGGGGCACGGCTGTGCGAAACGAAGCCAATTTGCCCTGGACCAAGTGGCAGGTGGACCGACGACGGGGTTGCAGCCCGTGCGAATTGTGCGAAACGAAGCCAATTCCCGCTCTTGGGGCCACGGCGCCGGATCCTGTGCCCGCCGCCGCAGGCCGGCCACACCCTCTCCTGCTCTGCCGGCGAAGGCAGATGGGGTCGAGACTGAAATTGATGTCTGGGAGGCAATGGGGTATCCTGGGCGCGACATGAGATCGGCAAGAGACAATAGGAACCAGTTGTCCGCAAATCATGGGATGGTCGGCCTTTCAAACCCGGCGTATCGCGTTCGGGGGCCCCAAGCGCAGATCCCAAGTCAATTCCGATTCCAAGATCCACAACTCAAGACGGAGCATTCGATGGGCACCTTCTCGGTCGCACTAATCCTATTGATCGGCGTGTTGCCAAACGCGGCCCAGGCGGCGGAGGGCATGACCTACGCACAGGCTCAGACCAGGATTCCCAAGCGAGACTTGCCCGACTTCTGGGTCGGAGACCTCGGCAAGCTGGCATCTCATCTGGCGAGCGTGAAACGAGGCGCCGCCAAGGCGATCTGCGTCACGCCGGGTGGGCGTCCGGTGCACCTGGTCTCCTATGGCGACAAGGAGACCGTGGCTCACCTGGCCAACTACAACTCCGCCATCGGGGCCCGCGAGCCGTCGGCCTACATGGACAAGACGGCCCGCAAGAAACCCGTCGTGTTCTTCGTCGGCCCGGTGCATGGGCATGAGGTCGAGGCGCTGACCGGGTTGGTCAACCTGATGCAGATCCTGGAGACAGGCCGGGACCTGCGAGGCAAGGACCAGACCTCGCTGCGTCAGCTCGGCGACCGATGCCGCATCCTGATCATCCCGACCGGCAACCCGGACGGCGTGGCCCGGTTCGAGCCGAGAACCCTGTGGGGGATGACCGGCCAGGACCTTCGCTTCTGGGGCCAGGGGACCTGGAAAGACGACACGCTTTGCGGCTGGCCCCAGGTCAAGAGGCAGCACCCGATGGCCGGCGACAACGTCGGCTTTCTCGGCTGCTACTTCGACGACGCCGGGGTCAACCCGATGCACGATGAGTTCTTCGCCCCGATGGGACCGGAGGCGCCGGCGATCTTGAAAGTGGCCCGCGAGGAGGGCCCCGACCTGGTCGTCTCGCTGCACAGCCACGAATCGACGCCCGCCCTGCTGCGTCCGGCGTACGTCCCGGCCGAGGTCCAGCAGGACATCCGCTCGCTGGCCGAGGAGTATTACGCCCTTCTGGACAAGCGAAACCTGCCTCACGACAGCCCCTTCGAGGTGCGCGCCGAGGGCGGCAAAAGCCCCGAGTCCTTCAATCTGACCAGCGCCCTCCATCACATCTGCGGAGCGGGCAGCTTCACGTTCGAATGCCCCCACGGCCTGCGGGACGGATGTCAGGTAGCGTTCGAACAGATCCTCGACATCCAATTGACCCTCTACGAGGCCATGCTGCGACATGAGCTTGACAAGAAGAAATGACCGATTTCGGTACGGTTGATCGCAGGCCGGGTCTCTACAGCTTCAGGCACACTTCTACCTGGGCGTACTGCGTTTCAATGAGGGATCGAGCCTCTGGGATCAACGCAACCCAATGGCTGGCCACTCGCTGACGCAGCCAGTCCCGGCCCTCCGTGAAGCCAAACCCACGGACCTTGAAGATGTAGTAATGCCAGTAGGACGGCTTGACGATCTGCGAGATCGCGTCGGCGTTCGACACGCAGACCTCCTCCAGCAGACCGCTTCCGATCTGGATCGGCGTCGAGTGCGACGCGATGCACGCCGCCACGCGTTCGATCCGCTCGGCGGGATAGCCCCGCTCCTGCAACATCTTCCGGGCGATCTCGGCGCTCAACGCCGCGTGCTTGGGCAAAACTGCGAAGTCCTGAACCGCCGACAAATCGTGCATCCACGCGGCCAGTTCCACGATCTCCAGGTCCGCACCGAGAGTCCCGCCCAACTCCACCGCATACCTCGCCACGACTGACAAGTGCTCATCGAAGAACGCAGGACCGAATGCATTCCTGCCGCTCTTGCACTCGCCCGCCACGTAGTCCCTGATCTCGTCAACGATCATCGCCTGATCCGCCTTTCTTGACACCCGTCATCAAGAAGATGCTGAACGATTGCAGCTTGCCGTCGCGGGCGGGTTTGGTCACCTCCGCGGCCGTGGTGTCCTGAACACCTTCGAAACCTGCGTCTACAAGAGCCTGACGCAACGAGGTCCGGTCGAACCCAAAATGAAAGACGCCCTGGTTGTCGCCATGAAACTGCCCGTCCTCCGAATCCAGGTCCGCGAGACACAACCGCCCCGAACGCGAAAGAGCCTCGTGAAATTGCCTGAGGAGAGAATCGATCCTCTCGATATGGTGCAGCGTCATACTGCTGACGATCAGATCGTACGGCCGGGGCAGTCGGTCGCCCTTGTCCAGGTCCAGACGCAATGTCCTGACGTTGGTCCGTTTCTCCCGGGCGACCTTCGCGGCCAGCACATCCAGCATCCCTTGGGAACTGTCCACGCCGACGATGGACCGCACTCGCGGCGCCAGCCGGAGCGTCAGAAGCCCTGTCCCGCAGCCGAAGTCCAAGGCCGTCATCCCGGCGTCCGGCGATGCTTGTCTCACGATTGCGGCGGCCACATCCTCGGCCAACTTGACCCGGGCCGGGTTCTCGTCCCACGCCGCCGCCTCTGTATCGAAGTCCCGCTTCTGACGACTCATGTGCTCTTGGTCCTCTCCGGGAACTGCCGCCGGCTCGTCAGGTGACTCCTGCTCACCATGCCACCGTGTTCAGATCATCCACCTGCCGGAAGTGCATGTCGCGCGTCACGAGGGTCAGACCGTGTTGGCGAGCGATCGCGGCAATCCCAATATCGTTCTCGGGCAGAGGTCGCCCTTTCATACGCAACCCGTTCTTGATTTCGCCGTATCGGCGTGCGGTCTCGCTGTCGCAGGCAAGCACAACGCTGCTCAGCACCAACTCGTCGATGCGGGCAAGATTCTCGCCTGGCTTGCCGGATTTCCTTGCTCCGTAGTGCAGCTCGCCAATCGCCGTAACCGGAAGAAACACCTCATCAGCCGTCGCGAGGTTGTTCTCAATCCCTGCCTCGCGGGCCAAGAAGGCGATGATGGCGTTGGTGTCCAGGAGGTATCTACCATTCATTGGCGTCCACCTGTTCACAGCCCCGCTCGATGGCCTCGCGCATCAGTTTGGCATCATCCGGCGATATCGCGCCGGCAAACCGAAGCAACTCCTGGCCAGGAACGCCCCGGGGTGTAGACCGAGCCAACGCGCGCGTGAACTCCAATACCCGCCATTGCAGTTCCTGCGGCAAGTCCTTTAGTTGCTCGACTACTTTGTCAACAATCGGCCTGTCCATAGAGACTCCTTCGCTGCTCTTTCCATTGTACCAAGACCATCGGGCCCAAGCAATAACTTGACATCTGTGTCGCAGAGCAGAAGGAATGTATGCCCTTCGTAACCAGCGGTATGAAGCAACGACAGCCTGCGCGGCACCACGTGCGATTACTTGGGGTCGGTTTCCGAAATGTCACAGGCCTCTGCGAAGTTCACATACTCAGCATAACCCTATAGGACAAGGCCGAAGAAAAAGGTCGCTGAGCAGACAATGACAAGGAGGCTCACCTGAGCGATCTTCCCATACACTGAAGTCCAACACCACGCATGTGAAAAGAAGACCAGAAGTGCTCCTAGAACGGACAGCAGAAGATCTTTGACGAGCCGGCCTTGCGATCTGCGGCGGTGAACCTCCTCGCGTCTGGTAGTTCGTCGCAATGCTGACCTTTCGAGCGCATTCCACTTCGCCGTAGTCTCATCGTTCCCACGTTTCCTCTCTGCTTCAAGATCGCTTGTGAACTTCGGATCGTTCTTCGCGCACTCTTCGACTGCCGTATCAAGCTCAAGGTGCGCGAAGTGGCCAGACAGACACCCTCGTAGTCCACGTTCACTCATCCGGTCGAGCATCATACGTGTGACATATGCGGATACGAGACCGACGGAATACGCACCCGCGACGAAGATCGCTCCTTGTTCGAATCCGTCACCGGGGAGTGACACCCCTGACAGTTCAAGCACCTCCGTCAGGATTAGGATGCCTGGAACCGATGCCTCAATCTGAAGTTCGGCAGGTGTCCACCCTCTGTCGCCTGCCCTACAATGTCTTCTTAGCCCCTCCACAATAGTCAGACTGATCCGCAGGTGGCAAGAGACGCCGTTCCTCGGACGAGGACGCCATTGCAGATCCTAGACCATCATCTTCGTGGAGAGCAACGGAATCAACAATGAAGGTCATGCCATATGGGCTGACTATTTGGCAGTTGATGCGTCCGAGGACTTGCGGTATCTTGTGGTTGTCGTGGGGGCCAGGACGCAGGCCCCAATCGTGGTACAGCAGGTGGATTCCCGCCTTCGCGGGAATGACAGGAGGCAAACGCGATGCCGCAGGATATGGAGCAGCTTTACCAGGAGCGACTGAACCGGTACGTCACGGCGATGCGGAACGAGAAGCCGGACAGGATCCCCATGCGGCCGTTCGTGGCCGAGTTCACGGCCAAGTACGCCGGCTTCACCTGCCAGGACGTGGCCCACGACTACAACAAGGCGTTCGAGGCCGCGGTCAAGACCGCCAAGGACTTCCAGTGGGACGCGGTCGTCGCGAACATGGTCTACGTCTGGACCGGCCTGGCCCAGGCCGCGGGCCTGAAGTACTACGGCATCCCCGGCGTCGGCATCCCGGCCACCGTCGGCTTCAACTACATCGAGCCGCCCGAGGAAAAGGCGTTCATGAAGGAGGACGAGTACGACGAGTTGATCGACGACCCGACCGCCTTCCTCTACAACAAGTGGCTGCCCCGCGTCTCGACCGAGGTCAGCACGATCGGCGAGCCCTCCACGTATCGCAACAACCTGGCCCTGGTCAAAAGCGCGATGGCGATGCTCCAGTACTTCTACGCCTTCGGGCCGCAGGTCGCCCGGCTCCGCTCGGAATGCGGGGTCGCCGGCGCGATCGCGGGCATCTTCAAAGCCCCCTTCGACATCATCGCCGACAAGATGCGAGGCTACCTCGGCCTGACGATGGACATGCAGACGCAGCCCAAGAAGGTGCTCAAGGCCGCCGAGGCCCTCATGCCGCACCTGGTCAACGTGGGCCTGACCACGTCCGACCCGGGCAAGCTGGCGCCGATCGGCTTCTGGATGCATCGCGGCTGCGTGCCGTTCATCAACCCCAAGCAATTCGAGTCGCACTACTGGCCAACGCTCAAGCCGTGCATCGAGGAGTTCTGGAAGAACGGGCACCAGACGCTCTTTTACGCCGAAGGCCGCTGGAAGCACCACTTCGACGCCTTCCGCGAGTTGCCGGATCGGAGCATCGTGTTTCACTGCGATCAGGACGACATCTTCGAAGTGCACAAAAGACTCCACGACAAGTTCGCCCTCAGCGGCGGCATTCCCAACATGCTCCTGAGCTACGGCTCGCCCGAAGAGGTCCGGGACTTCGTGATGCGGGTGATCCGGGAAGTGGCCGCGGACGGCGGCTACATCATGGACGCCGGCGCGATCATGCAGGACGACACGAGCATCGAGAACATGAAGATGATGACGCAGGTCTGCCGCGAGCACGGCGTCTACTCCAGCGGCAGCTACAAGCCGCCGGTGGCGACGCCGCCGTGCGATCTGCCGTCATCGGTGGAGTCTCGCAAGAAGGTCCAAGGCATGTCCGGCCGGACGCCGCCGCGGGTGAAACCGGGCGTCTGCTTCCCTTGGGAAGAGCGAGTCAAGGACCTGCCCGAGATCACAGGCGACAAGGCGATGATCCAGCGGATCTGGGAGGACATCGACGCCCTGGGCAACATGTACATCTGGCAGCTCCTGCTGTCGTTCTGAGCGTTCGTAGCGTGCCTGTAAGGGCATATCTTCGATCCATAGCGAGTGAAGATAACGCCTTACGGCGTCACTACAAACCTGGGTACATCCGGAGAATGGAGGTTTTCGATGAGCCGCGAAATCCGGCGAAGAGAATTCCTGAAACAGACGGCCGCCGCTGCGGTCGGCGGGATCGCCCTGCCGTACTTCGTGCGTCCCTCGGCGCTCGGGATGGCCGGACGCGTCGCGGCCAGCGCGCGGATCACGCTCGGGATGATCGGCACGGGCGGCCACGGCATCGACATGAACCTCAAGACCTTCCTGACTCATGACGACGCCCGTGTGCTCGCCGTCTGCGATGTCGACCGGGCCCAGCGGGAAGCGGCCCGCAGACTCGTGGACGACAAGTACGGCAACAAGGACTGCGCCGTCTACAACGACTTCCGCGAGGTCCTGGCCCGCCCCGACATCGACGCGGTGATGATCTCGACGCCGGACCATTGGCACGTCCCGATCGCGATCGCCGCAGCCAAGGCCGGCAAGGACGTCGAGTGCGAGAAGCCCACGCTGACGATCGAGGAAGGCCGCAGGCTGGTCGACACGATGAAGCGGTACAATCGCGTCTTCCAGTGGTCCACCGAGGACCGGGCCGTCGACGTCTACCATCGCATGTGCGAACTCGTGCGCAACGGCCGCATCGGCAAAGTCCACACGATCCGCGTGGAGCTGCCCGCCGGACCGGACACGCCCGGCGATCCCACGCCCATGCCGGCGCCCGAGGGCTTCGACTACGACATGTGGCTCGGACCCGCCCCCTGGGCCCCCTACACGAAGGACCGCTGCCACTGGAACTTCCGCTGGATCCTCGACTACTCCGGCGGCATGCTCACCGACTGGGGCGCCCACCTGCTCGACGGCGCCCAGTGGGGCAACAACACCGAACACACCGGCCCGGTCGAGGTCGAGGGCAAAGGTGTGTTCTGGAAGGAAGGGCTGTTCAACACGGCCAAGGAGTTCCACATCGAATACGCGTACGCCGACGGCGTCAAGCTGATCGTCACCTCCGGCACACCGAGTCTGCGGTTCGAGGGCAGCGAAGGCTGGATCGGCAATCGCGGCTGGCGGGCCCCGCTGGAGGCCGAGCCGGCGTCGATCCTGACCTCGGCGATCGGGCCCGACGGGGTGCGGCTGTTCACCTGCCCCCAGGGCGAGCAACGGAACTTCCTGGATTGCGTCAAGTCCCGACAGGAATGCTATTTCCCCCCGGAGATCGGGCAACGATGTTTCACGATCGCGCACATCGGAAACATCGCCATGCTCCTGGGCCGCAAACTCAAGTGGGACCCGCAGGCCGAGCGGTTCGCAAACGACGACGAGGCCAACCGCATGCTCGGCCGGGCGATGCGAAGTCCGTGGAATCTGCTGTGATGCGAGCGGATTTGAAGGGGTGAGCACAATGGCCAAACGATTGCGAATCGCGGCGGCGACCGGCGTTCTCTTGACTTGCGTCTGGACCTCATTCGGCGCAAATTGCAGCGAATGCCACAAGCTCCCGCTCACGGGCGACGACCTCGCGGCGTGGCGGAGTCCGACGGGCGGATGGAATGTCGTCCAGGACGCGACGCTCGCACCGGGCAACGAGAAGCTGCTGACGACGCAGCCCGGCAAGGGCGCCATCGTCAACGGCCCGACCGGAAAGACCGTCAATCTCCTGAGCAAAAAGGAGTTCGGCGACGTCCGGGTCCACATCGAGTTCCTCGTGTCGAAGGACTCGAACTCCGGCGTGTACTTCATGGGTCGCTACGAGGTCCAGGTGTTCGACAGTTGGCAGAAGACCTCCGACTACCCCGGCATCGAGTGCGGCGGCATCTACCAGCGGTGGGACGAGAGCCGCCGGCCCCAGGGCTTCGAGGGCCATTCGCCTCGCGTCAACGCGTCGAAAGCCCCAGGGCAATGGCAGAGCTTCGACGTCGTGTTCCGGGCCCCCCGCTTCGACAAGACCGGCCGCAAGATCGCCAACGCCCGATTCGAGAAGGTCGCGCACAACGGCGTTCTCGTCCACCGCGATGTCGTCCTGACCGGCCCAACCCGGGCCGGCGCCTACGACGACGAGAAGCCGCTGGGCCCGCTCATGCTCCAGGGCGACCACGGTCCGGTCGCCTATCGCAACCTCTGGCTGGCGCCGGCTGGACCGAACCCCTTCTTCGCGATGGACACCGCGACCCAGGACCCCAACCACAAGACCGCCGGGCAACAGGCCCAGATGCTCAAGGAGTTGGGCTATGCCGGCATCGGACCCGGCTACACGGGGGTCGGCCCGCTGACGGAAATGCTCAAGGAGCTGGATGCGCGCGACCTGCAGCTCTTCGCCCTCTACACCGGCGTCAACATCGACCCCGGCGCCCAGCCGTACGATCCGTCGCTGAAGGACGCGATGAAGATCCTCGACGGCCACAACACGATCCTCTGGATCTTCGCACAGAGCAAAGAGCACGGCCCCTCGACCATGGAGGGCGACGCCCGCGCCGTCGAGATCCTCCGGGAACTGGCGGACGCGGCCGCTTCGCACAACGTGCGTCTCTCGCTCTATCCCCACCACTCCTTCTGGATGGAGACGATCGAGGACACGGTGCGGATCGCGGGCAAGGTGAACCGTCCGAACGTGGGGGTCACCTTCAACCTGTGCCACTGGCTGCGGGTCGGCCCGAGCCGGGACGCCAAGACGGCCATCGAGAACGCAATGCCCTATCTGTCCATGGTGAACATCAACGGCGCCGATTCCGACGGCAAGGACTGGAAGACCTTGATTCAGACGCTCGATCGCGGTACCTTCGACGTGCGTGGATTCCTGGAGATCCTGAGAGACGCCGGTTACACCGGCCCGATCGGATTCCAGGGGTACGGCATCGGCGGCGATGCCCGCGACAATCTCCAACGCACGATGGCCGCCTGGGAGAAACATTCCCAGGTCCTTCGCGGCGATGTAGCAGTATTCGGGGAGCCCAGGAAAGCTCCGTGACAGATGGGTCCTATCAGTCCCATGCGTCCTATTCGTCCGATAGGACCGATGAGACCAATAGGACGAATAGGACAGACGAATGGACACTCTCAAGCTCTTGCGCGACTACTTTCCGACCGCCGTCTACACGGGCAAATGCCTCGTGTTCATCAGCGAGGACTGGCGAGTCGAGTTGACCGAACACAAAGACAACGATTTCAGCAAGGTCTCGACGCATCCATCGATCATCCGCGTGCGGATCTTCAAGCGGGCCCCGAGCGGAGAGTTCGTCGCGGGTTTCTACGAGGATTTCCAGTTGCCCTCGCTGGGCGAGTTGGCCGAGCAGATCGAAAAGTACGTCCAGATGGCGATCGGCTCGAACCTGCGAGAGAACGTCGAGTAGCCCATGTCCAAGCCCGCCATCCAGGAAGACGCCGCCGGCGTGGTCTTCACCGCCAAGATCGTCCCGGGCAGCAGCCGGACGACCGTCGCAGGGGTCCTGCAGGACATGGTCAAGATCCGCGTGGCGGCGCCGCCCGAAAAAGGCAAAGCCAACCAGTGCCTGGTCGAATACCTGGCCGGCCAGCTGGGCGTCAAGAAGAACCAGATCGACATCCTCGCCGGGCAGACCAACCCGGTCAAGCAGATCCGGATCACGGGCGTTTCGGCCGACACGCTCCTCACGAAGCTCGGCCTGAACGCCCTCTGACCGCGTTCGACGCCCCGTGCGTCTACTCCGGCAGCGTCCTGAGACGGATGTTGCGAACCGCGCCGGTCGTGATCCACGTGGCGATGCCCAGCGGCTGGGAGAGATCCACCTCGGCCCGGATGCCGAGCTTGTGCTCGGTCGCATCGAAGTTCAGAAGTTCCTCGTCGTCGATCCAGGCCTGAATGACCTTGCCCTCCACGCGGAGTTGGACGTGGTACCACTTGCCTCGCTCGAAGCTCATGATCCGGGTCGTCTGGTTCTCCGAAGCGTCGAAGTAATCGATGGACGACAGGCCGCAGACGCTGCCGCCCCACCCGCCGAGGACCAGAGTGCAAGGCTTGTCCCCCACCGGGAACGTCAGGGCGCAGAAGAAATCGTTGCCCTCGACCCGCATCGCCTCCAGGCTGATCTCATAGTTCTCGCGAACCACCGGCCCGCTCCAGGTGATGCCGGTCATGTAGTTGCCCATCTCCATGTAGATCGCGCCGTCTTTGACGTAGACCTTCCCCTGTCCGCCAAAGTCCGTCGGTTTCCAGAGCCCAAGGGTCTGGCCGTCGAAGAGACTGATCTCCTGGTTGGGGGCGATGGCCGTCGTCTGCGCCGGCTTCTGCGGTTCCGGCGTCGGAGCCGGCGCGGCCTGGGCCGGTTCGACAGGCTTGGCCTCAGACGTTTGAGCGGCCTGCGGCTCCGGGGTAGGCTGAACCTGCCCCGGCTCCCCGGCAGGCGTCTGCGTGGTCGACTGGCACCCCCCTGCCAGCAGACCCGCCAACGCAAAGAACGCGACCAGAACCAGGTTATGGGTCCGGTGGAACACTCTCCCCCACGTCCGACGATTCCCTGCAAGACCGGCCAATCTCATGGTGTCCTCCTGACAACTCGGGTTTTTGATTGAATAGGGTAAACGCGCCGGTACAATTGCACAAGGGGAAATCGGAGGCCCCATCCGCGTTGCCGGGGTATGGCGTCTTCGCCTCAAGCTGATTGAACCTCATGACGATAAAGGGCGTATAGCCAAGTACTTGTGATGAGAGGGCTACATGAAAAGAGTCCTTCTGAGCATAGCAGTTGTCCTGGTTCTTTCGCCCTGTGCGGCTTTCGGGCAACGGGTCCGTTTGGCCAATGCCGGCAAGGCGGGGCTCAACGTCACCTCGCTGGAACAGGTGCTGCGGCTCTCGGACGACCAGATCGATCTGGCCACCGCGACGCTGATCGCTTCGGAGTACTGGAGCAAGGTTGTCGCCGGGCGGCAGTACTTGGAGCAGTTGGACGCCATGGCGACCGAGATCCTGCTTCGGCTGCGGCAACAGCGAATCCCGGCGGACATCCGCGCCGTCCCGGTCATCAACCAGTACCTGTTCGAGGAACTGGGATTCAAGCCGGTCGCCCACGCCGACGACCCGAACGACCTGTTCCTCCATTCGGTGATCGACCGTCGACAGGGGTACTGTCTGAGTCTGTCCGTGCTGTATCTGGCGGTGGCGGAGCGAGTGGGCCTGAAGTTGCACGGCGTCGTCGTCCCAGGGCACTTCTTCGTCCGCTACGACAACGGCCGCACACGATGCAACATCGAGACCACCAGCGGCGGGGCCAATCCGCCGGACGACTACTATCGCACGAAGTTCAGCGTCCCGGAGAACGGTCGCGACACCATCTACATGAAGAATCTCAACAAGCGACAGAGCCTCGGCTGTTTCTTCAACAATCTCGGCAACGTCTACAACGAGATCGGGGACGTGGACACGGCCATGCTGGCCCTGGAGCGAGCCGTCACGATCAATCCGACGCTCTCGGAATCCCGGTCCAACCTGGGCAACATGTACTTGCAGAAAAACCGCGTCAGCGACGCGATCCAGCAGTACCGATCGGCCCTGAGCCTCAATCCCGGCGACTCGAAGACCCACTACAATCTGGGCAACGCGTACGTGGCCGCTGAGGAACTCAACGCCGCGGCGTCCTCCTACCGCCAGGCCCTCCTGCTGGACCCCAACTGCGTGGACGCCTATCGGAAGATGGGCATGTTGTTGTGCAGGCAGGAGCGATACAGCCAGGCGCTGGCTCAACTGAACGTGGCGGTCTCTCTGGATCCGGCCAATCCGGAAGTCTACAGTCAGTTCGGCGACGTGTACTACCGAATGCACGACTACACGAACGGACTGGCGAGCTTCCGCAAGGCGGTGGATCTGAAGCCCGATTGGGCGGAGGCCTACTACGGGATGGGGATCTGCTATGGGGCTTTGAACCAGCCCCAGGAAGAGATTCGATCGTACTTGCAGGCTCTGGCGATCAATCCGAAGCTGCTCGGCGCCCTGGTGGATCTGGGCGGCGTGTACTTCAACCAGGGCAATTACGACCAGGCCGTGCAGTACTACCGCCAGGCAGTGGCGGCCAGCCCGGACGACGCGAGGATTCTGTACAACCTCGGCTCGGCTTATCTGAAGAAGGACCAGTACGACCTTGCGGTCAAGGCGTATCTGCAGGTGATCCGGCTCGATCCCAAGACCGCCGACGCGCATCAGGCTCTGGCCTACGGGTACTACATGCTCGGCAACTACGCCCAGGCCCTCAATCATGCCAATGCCGCCAAGCGGCTGGGGACACAGGTCCCCGAGGATCTGGTCAAGGCCATTGAGAGCCGCCTTCAGCAGCCGTCCAAGGGCTGAGAAGAAATTGCGCCGGCATCCTTGACAAGACGCCAAGCCGCCAGTAGAATAAGCGAACAAAGTGGGAGTCGGCACCGTTGCTGCCTGAACGTGGGCAATCCCAGGAAAAAGCCAATAATCGGAATCATCGGGGGCATTGCTTCGGGCAAGAGCACCGTGGCTGCGGAGTTCGGGAGACTGGGCTGCGCGGTTATCGACGCCGACGCCATCGCTCACGATTTGTTGGCGGAAGGCCCTGTTCGCGATCAAGTATCTGAGCTATTCGGACGGGAAATCTTGCAGTCCGACGGCCGGGTTGACCGGAGGAGGTTGGCTGCTGTGGTCTTCGCCGATCCGCAGAAGCTGGCCGCATTGAACGGTGTGATCCACCCCGGAGTGCTCCAGCGGACCGAGGAGTTGATCGCCAAGTATAACGATTGTCCGCACGTCAAGGCGATCGTGCTGGACATGCCCCTGTTGATCGAGGTCGGGTGGGCGAACCGCTGTGATCGGCTGATCTTCGTGAAATGCGACCGCAAACGGCGCACCGACCGTATGCGGAACAGGGGCTTCATGGACGAACGCGAAGTCGAATTTCGCGAAAATTTTCAGATTTCTGTGGACAAGAAGGCAGAGCTGGCCGATAATACCATAGACAACAATTCTGACTTCTTGACACTGGTCAGGCAAATCCAAGATATCTTCTCTGACATAACTGAAAGCAGTTAGTGTGTTTTGTGGGGAAGCAGTCCTGCCGGCAGTCATAGTGTCGGGCCGCACCCAGTGGGATATCGAGTAGGACTCCTCCCTTCGAAGCCTGGGAGAGAGGATCTTTCACGTCGGCGACAGGCGTGTTGCCTGCATTTGTTGCGGAGGCAGGTGCGTGCCTGTACAAACCGGGGCAAGGGTGACGGTAGAGTTTTGTCTCATGCAAAAGGAGTAGTTATGGCCAAGGCCAAGACAACGAGAAGAAAAGGCACCAAGAGGAAGGCTGCCGCCGAAGAATGTGCGGAAGAACAGCTCGAACAGCCTCAGGGAACGGAGCTGGAAGCCTCTCCCGTTGCCGCCATGGAGGAAGAGGCGGCACAGAACCTCCCGGCCGAAATGGAAGAATCCCAAGCCGACGGCCTCGAAGTCGCCAACGGCGTCGAGACTGCGGATGAAGAGTCGACCCACGCCAAGTACGAACGCATCAAGAAGGGCAACCTGTACCTGACGGATCTGCAGCGGCTCACCGTCGGCGACCTGCACGAGATGGCCAAGAAAGAGGGCATCACGGAGTACAGCGCGCTGAAGAAACAGGACCTGATCTTCCGGATCCTCAAGGAACGCATCCGCCAGAGCGGCCTGATGTACGGCGAGGGCGTTCTGGAGGTCCTGCCCGACGGCTACGGCTTCCTCCGCAATCCGACGTACAACTACCTCTCGTCCTCGGACGACATCTACGTGTCGCCGTCCCAGATCCGCCGCTTCGGCCTGCGGACCGGCAACATCGTTTCCGGACAAATCAGGCCGCCAAAGGACTCTGAAAAGTACTTCGCCCTGCTCCGCGTCGAGGCGATCAACTTCGAGAACCCCGATCTGCTGGCCGACAAGATCGTCTTCAGCGATCTGACTCCGCTGCATCCCGAGCAGCGGCTCATCCTCGAGACCAGCCCCGACGAGCTCAACATGCGGATCATCGACCTGGTGACCCCGGTCGGCAAGGGACAGCGAGGCCTGATCGTCGCTCCGCCGCGAACCGGCAAGACGATCCTGCTCCAGAAGATGGCCAACGCCATCAGCACGAACCACCCCGAAGTGAAGCTGATCGTGCTGCTGATCGACGAGCGGCCCGAGGAAGTGACGGAAATGGAGCGCAAGACCGCCGACTCCGTCGAGGTCATCAGCTCGACGTTCGACGAGCCCGCCGCCCGCCATTGCCAGGTGGCCGAGATCGTCATCGAGAAGGCCAAGCGGATGGTCGAATACGGCCAGGACGTCGTCATCCTGCTGGACTCCATCACCCGTCTGGCGCGGGCCTACAACAACGAGACGCCCCACTCCGGCCGCATCCTGACCGGCGGCGTCGACGCCGGCGCGATGCAGATGCCCAAGAAGTTCTTCGGCGCCGCCAGAAAGGTCGAGGAAGGCGGCTCGCTGAGCATCTTCGCCACCGCCCTGATCGACACCGGCTCCAAGATGGACGAAGTGATTTTCGAGGAGTTCAAGGCGACCGGCAACATGGAACTCCACCTGGACCGCCGGCTCGTGGACCGTCGCGTCTGGCCGGCCATCGAGATCACGCGCAGCGGAACCCGACGCGAGGAACTGCTGCTGGATCCGAAGGAACTCGAGCTGGTCTATCGTCTCCGCCGCGTGCTGAGCGACCTGAACCCGGTCGAGGCCGTCGAACTGCTCAAGAGCCGCCTGGCCAAGACGCGAAGCAACGCCGAGTTCCTGATGACCATGAACCTCGACTAGCATTTGTGGCCCCGTACCGGCGGGATCGCACAGGCAAACTGTGAGATGTCCCGTCCCGACGCGGCGGGAAATCGAGCCCTTTACAGGGTTCTCGCATGAGATTAACATGACTTCCGGCAGACATCGTGTCTGCCGGAATTTTTTTGGACTGTCTTTACGTTTGGATGGGTCATGGCAGAGTTGTCCAAGGTCTACGATCCGAAGGCCGTCGAGGAACAAATCAACAAGCTCTGGCAGTCGGGGTCCTATTTCCACGCCGAGCCCTCTCGCCACGGGCAGAAGCGACCGCCGTTCACGATCGTGATTCCCCCGCCGAATGTCACCGCGGCACTGCACCTGGGACATGCTCTGAACAACACGCTCCAGGACGTGTTGGTCCGATTCCGCCGGATGCAGCAGCGGGAGACGCTGTGGATGCCCGGCACGGACCATGCCGGCATCGCGACGCAGACGGTCGTCGAGAAACGCATCCTCTCGGAGGAAGGCAAGCGGCGCACCGACTTCGCCAGGGACGAATTCGTCAAGCGGATCCAGGCCTGGAAGGACGAGTACGAAGCGACGATCCTCGGCCAGCTCAAGGCGATGGGCTGCTCGTGCGACTGGGAGCGAACCCGCTTCACGATGGACGACGTTTGCGCCAAGGCGGTCCGGGCGACCTTCTTCAAGCTCTTCCAGGACGGCCTGATCTATCGCGGCAAGCGGCTGGTGAACTGGGACCCGGCCACCCAGACGGTTCTGGCCGACGACGAGGTCGAGCACGAGACCGTGCAGGGACACTTCTGGTATCTGAAGTACCCGCTCGTCGAGCCCGTCACGATCGACGGCAAACGCATCGAGCATGTCACCGTCGCCACGACCCGGCCCGAGACGATGCTGGGCGACACCGCCGTCGCGATGAACCCGTCCGACCCGAGGGCGTCGCATCTGGTCGGCAAGCAGATCCGCCTGCCCATCGTCGGCCGAATCATTCCGATCATCGCCGACGAGCACGTCGTGCTGCCGAACCCCGAGAGCGAGGACGAGAAGGCCAAGTTCTCCACGGGGTTCTTGAAAGTCACGCCCGCCCACGATCCCGACGACTGGGCCATCGGCCAGAGGCACAGTCTGCCGGTCATCAACATCATGGCCCCGGACGGCTCGATCAGCGACAAGTACGGCTGGCAGGACGCGACCGAGCCCGAGGCCCGCAACCTGCTGGGCATGGACCGCTTCGAGGCCCGCGAGGCCGTCGTCGAGTGGTTCCGCCAGGAGAACCTCTTGGAGGACGTCCGCGACTACGCGCACGAAGTCGGGCACAGCTACCGCAGCCACGTGCCGATTGAGCCGTATCTGTCTGACCAGTGGTACGTTGCGGTCAAGAAGCCCATCGAGCACCTTGCAGAGAAGTTCGGCAGCGGCACGATCCAAGGGACCGATGTCCCCGTGAACTCGCTCGCGGGCCTGGCTCTCAAGCCCCTGCTCGACGGCCGCCTGCGATTCATCCCCGAGCGGTACGCCAAGACCTATCAGACATGGCTGGAGAACCTGCGGGACTGGCCGATCAGCCGCCAGCTCTGGTGGGGCCACCGCATCCCGGTGTGGTCGAAACCCGGGCAACGGGGCGGCGCGAACCTGCCTGCGGGCGTCCACGTGGTCCCAGGGAACACGGACGACGGCCCCGTGGTCTTCGCC
>JAAYVJ010000039.1 GCA_012517265.1 Planctomycetota bacterium
CCGCCTACATCACCGACGTCGGGATGACCGGCGCGCACGATTCGGTCCTGGGCAGAAAGAAAGAGAGCGTCCTGAAGTCGTTCCGGACCCAGATGCCGGTCCCCTTCGAGATCGCCACAGGAGATGTGCAGATGAACGCCGCCCTGATCACGGTCGACACCGCCACGGGACGTGCCGAGAAGATCGAGCGGATTCGCGTGGATGCGGATTCCACGGACGCCACCGGCTACGACAGCGACGACGGCCGTCCGGAGTACTTCAACGCGTTCTAGCGAGTTTCGCGTCTGAAGTGTGAAGTCTCAAGGGAATCGCAAAGAGTCCTCCGCCACGTCACACTTGAACCTATCCCCTGATATACGGGTTCGCCCGCTTCTCACGACCGATTGTCGTCCTCATCCCGTGCCCAGGGTAGACCGCCGTCGTGTCCGGCAGCGTCAGCAGCTTCCTGCCAATGCTATCGAGCAACTGATACTCGTCGCCCCCGGGGAAATCCGACCGCCCGATGGAGCCCGCGAAGAGGGCGTCCCCCGCGAACACCACCCCTTCCTGCGGCTCGTAGAGGCAAATCCCGCCGGGAGTATGGCCGGGCGTGTGGAGGACCTTCAGCTTGATCCCGGCCTGGTCGATCACGTCGCCGTCTTCCAGGAGCACATCCGCCGGCTCAGTTCGGAACACCATGCCCACGAACACGGACAGATTCGCCTCGGGATCGCCCAGCATGCCCGCATCTTGACGGTGGATGTACACTTGCATCTGAGGAAATTGCCGTCGCAAGTCCGTCAAGCCCGCGATGTGATCGGCATGGCCATGCGTCAGGATCGTCGCGACGGGGCAGAGTCCCCGGCCCTGGAGAAACTCAAGCAGTTTCCCAGCCCCCTCGCCGGGATCGATGATCAAGCAGTCCTTCGCTGATTCCCCCGCGCGAACGACATAGCAGTTCGTCTCAATCCCACCGAGAATCAGGCGATCGATGTTCAAATCCGATCCTCGCTCACTGGGGCTTGTTCGGCTCAGCCGCCGGCACGGCCACGGCGGGCTGATTCGCCTCCGCGGTCGCCGGGGCGGTCAACGACAGAGCAGGCACCGCCGGGGTCGTCTGCGGCGTCTCGGTCTTGGACTCGACGGGTTTCTCCTTCGCTTCGAGCAGGTCCGCCTGCGGCATCAGCAGGTACTTCGCCTTCCACTCGGGGATCTCGTAGATCCAGTTCTTATGCCGCAGGGTGAACCGCTGGGCCCCTTCCTGGGCCAGGAGAATGGCTTCCTTCTTCTTGAGTTCCTCGGGCGAATCCTGCTTCGAAGGGTCGATCGCGACCTTGGCGGGACTCGTGTACACGGCCCGAGCTTTCAGGTACGTCTTGGCGCCCTTCTTGGCCAGTTCCAGCGTGTACTCGGTCGAATTGTCCATGCGGGCGACGTACTTGTGATCGAACGTCAGCCCCTCGATCTGGGCGGGCGTGTTGACATCGTCGAACCGCAGGCCTTGCAGCGCGGTGAACACGCTCTTGGCGTCGCTCGTCTTGAGTCTCTTGTCGGCGGGCACGCCATCCATCTCCACATTGTCCCCACCGCTCTTTTCCGCCTTCAACACGTACGAACCTTCCGGCGTCGTGACGGTGACCGCATTGACGTCCTCGCGTTTGATGGACGCGATCTCCTGATTGACGTAGTCCAGACGCCTCGTCCGCAGCCACGGCGAATCCATGGTCACGTAGACGTCGTTGCTGGACGCTTCGCGGACGTAGGTGCCTTCGCCCGACTGGCGGGCCTTGCCGATGATGACGCCGGCTAGAAGCGAGCCGTCGGCCTTGAAGAACTTCACAACGCCTTTGGCCTTATCCTCGGTGACTTCCAGCTCCTCGTGATTGGCCGGGTCGCTCGTGCACAAATCGACCGTCTTGATGTCGAGCGACTTGGTGATCAGGTCGTTGATCTGCTTGGCATCCGCAGGATAGTTGATGTCCGAAACGACGAACTGCCCGCCCTGCCGGCGGATCTTGACCTGCTCCTTGCCCTGGCCGACCGTGAGGCTGTCGATCATCGACGTGTCGAGCCCCTGGATCAGGTAGGCCGGACCCGAAGACTTACCCCGGTTGCCGACGGACGTACGTGCCGTAATCACCGCCAGAAAAACCATTGCCGCCGCCACGACGGCCAAGATGCCCAGCTTCTGGTTGCTCATGTGCAAATCCCTCAAGTCGATTTACGAATGACGATTTACTATTTACGATTCCTTGTGGGCGCCGAACGCATGACGAGACAGTCCGGCGCCCATCAATCGTAGATCCCAAATAGTAAATAGTAGATCTCTATGCGTCGCTGGCGTGACTGACGTATTGCCGCCTTCGAACGCTCCGCCAGATTCCCAGGACCACCGCCACGACCAGGATCACACCCGGCACGGCGGCCGTGTTGATCATCTTGAGCTTGTTGCCCAGCCGGTCGGTCTGCACCCGGCTCTTCTCTTTGATACTCCGCAGACGCTTCTGCGCGTCGCGGATCTTCATCTCGAGCTCACGCTTGTTCTTGACGATGTCGCTGCCCAGGATCTTTTGCTCGTCCTCGCCCTTGGCGGAGGAGACCAGTTCCTGGAGCTTCTGGTTGAATCCGTCGATCTGTGCGTTGATCAGGGCCACTTCGTCGGCGCTGGCCCGCTCGGCCTCCTGCTCGATCTTGTCGACCACGGTGAACGGCCGCTTGAAGTTGCCGCGGGACCGGATCGCGATCAGGTCGCCCGAGCCGCCCAGTTCTTCCACCGTGTTCATCAGCAGCGCGCTGTTGTCGCCCACGACCATCTTGCCGAAAATCGAGCTGGCGTAGGCCAATTGGTCACTGATGAAGTCCACATCCGAGAAGACCACGACCGCGCAGTCCCCGCTCGATTCGGTCAAGCCGGTGACATGCTTCTTGATCTTCTTGGGTTCGTTCGGATCGTTCGGGTCCTTGGGACCGTCCGTCTCGATCTCGATGCCCTCGGGGAAACTGCTCTGGAATTTGCCGGTGACGAGATAGCCCATGATGACGGGCCGGTCGCCGTCGACGAAATTGGCCATCATCTTGGCCGGATCAGGGAACATCAGTTCGAACGAGCTGCCCACTTTCCAGGAGTTGCCGCTCTTGGTCGTCGTCATCAGGGCGGTCCGCTGGATCGCCGGTTTGTCGGCGGGCTTGGCCGCCTCCTTGGGCTGGTTCGGATCGGCCGGCTTGGCGTCCTTGGCCTGCGCGTCGATCTCCTTGAGCACACCGGCGAACAGGACGCGAACCTCGTTCAGCTCGGTCGTGATGGGATTGTCGCGGTTGAAGCAATCGCGGTTGAGCGACAGGTAGCCGATGATCTTCTCGGCCCTCGCGTTGCGGCTGACCGCGGCCTCCATGGCCAACGACCGGTCGCCAGCAAAGGTGTTGGCCGGCATCTCCAGGCCCCAGGTCTTCATCAACCGATCGAGGCTGGAGTTCTGGCTCTGCACGGACATCTGCATGGGATTGCGCTGCGGGCGATCCGAGATGCAGTGCGGGTCCACGCAGACGATGGTCCGGCCGCCCTTGAGAACGAACTGGTCGATCGCGAACTGCGTCCGCTCGGGCAGGTCCTTCGGATGCACGACGATCAGGATGTCCACATCGTTGACCTCGTTGACGTCCGTGGGAACGGTAGTGACATCGTACTTGTTCTTGAGCTGCTCGACGAACGTCCACGGCGGCTCGGGCTGCTGCCCCTGCATCTGCATCATCCGGGCCATGTAGTCGCTGGCGTCCTGCCCCATCACCGGCAGCGAGCTCATGATCCCGATCTTCTTCTTCTGCTTGGTGATCGCGGTGTCGATTAGGTAGCTGATGTCGTACTCGACGAAATTGTGCCGATCGGGCGAGAAGAAGGGAATCACCTTGTCGACGCCGAACTGCGTCTGGATGACCAGACCGAAGAAGAAGTTCTCGTTCTCGGTGATCGGGAACTTCTGGAGACCCAGCCGCATCGCCTGCTCCTCGTCATCGGAGAACGGACGCGGGTCGATCACCTCGAGTTTGACCTTCCCGCCGGAAGCCGCGACGTACTCGTCCAGGAGCGACTTGACGAAGTCGAAGTAGTTTGTGAAGTACTGGATCTGGTCCGGGGCCTTCATCGCCGCCTTGCGGGCGAAGTACAACTTGGCAGTGATCGGCTGGTTGAGCCGGCCAAGGATGGCCTTGGTCCCGGCCGAAAGCGTGTACAGGCCCTGATCGGTGACATCGACCTTCAGGCGGCTTCCGATGTTCTGACAGATGCTGATGCCGCTGAACGCGATGATCAGGATCAGAACGGCACCCAGAATGGCTCGCAGTGTGCGGTTCATCAACAGGCCTTCCTTTCATCCAAAACAACCGTGCAGGCTGCCACCCAGCCCGCGATCAGCAAGACGAAGTACGCGACATCGTTGAATCGCACGACGCCCCTCTGCAACGAGGCGAAATGCTCCTGCAGACTCATCGTCCCGATGGCCGACACCAGCCCGGCAGGCAGGAACGTCGAGAAGTAGTTCAACATCGAGGGCAGCCCGGCGAACACCAGGAGGGCGCACGCGACGCCGGCCAGCACGAACGCGATGACCTGGTTCTTGCTCACGGCGGAGAAGAAGCAGCCGATGGCCAGGAACGAACCCGCCATCAGGAAGCTGGCCACGTAGCCGGTCGCGATCAAGCCGCCGTCGGGGTCGCCGAGATAGGCGACCGTGAGCACCATGGGGAACGTCAACGCCAGCGCGATGCCCAGAAATGTCCAGGCGGCGAAGAATTTGCCCAGCACAGCCTGCGGGATCGTGATCGGAAGGGTGCACAGAAGCTCGACCGTGCCGACCTTGCGTTCCTCAGCCCACAGCCGCATCGCGGTCGCCGGCACCATGAAGATCATCAACCACGGCAGGTTCACAAAGAACGTGTGCATGTCCGCCTGCCGCAGCTCAAAAAACTTTTCACGGTTAAACGTCAGGAGCCCGGAGGCGACCAGGAAAATGACCAGGAACACGTAGGCCAAAGGCGTCGCAAAGTAGCTCTTCAGCTCCCTCTTGAATACCGCCCAGAAGCTATTCATAAGAACTCCCGTAGAAATTTACAATTCAGCATTTACTATTTGCGATTTGGCCCGCTCCCAGGCATCGCCCCAATAGTAAATCGAAACTGGTAGATGGCAAATCTTAAGCGATCTTCTTCATCTTCGTGACTTTGCGGAAGATCTCTTCGAGACCGACCTTGTGCTGCTCCTTGAGCTGTTTGGGAGTCGAGTCCACCAGGACCTTGCCCTTGGCGACGATGATCGTCCTCGAGCAGATGGCCTCCACTTCTTCCAGGATGTGGGTGGAGATGATGATGCACTTGTCCTTGCCCATGCTCGTGATGAGCTGGCGGACGTCGTGCTTCTGGTTGGGGTCCAGCCCGTCGGTGGGCTCGTCGAGGATCAGAACCTGCGGATCGTGGATCAGCGCCTGGGCCAGGCCGACGCGACGTTTGTAGCCTTTCGAGAGAGTCTCGATCGTCTGGTGGTACACCGAATCGATGGAACACATCGGGACCACGCGGTCGAGCGCCTTCTTGCGGTCGGCGCCTTTGATCCGGCGGACGTCGCAGATGAAGTTGAGGAAGCCACCGACCGTCATTTCGCCGTAGGCCGGGGAATTCTCCGCCAGATAGCCGAGCGATCGCCGGACCCCGATGGGATCCTTGCGAATGTCGTGCCCACACACGGTGGCCGTGCCGCTGTCCGGGCGGATGTAGCACGTGATCATTCGCATGGCGGTGGTCTTGCCGGCGCCGTTGGGACCCAGAAGGCCCAGCACCTGCCCCTTTTCCACGCCGAATGAGATGCCGTCAACAGCAACTACCGGCCCGAAGCTGCGCCGCAGTTCCTTGACTTCGATCATATCCATCTCCGCAATCATCGATGTCAGTTTTACCAATCAATGCCTTGGGGTAAACCGTATCAATTTACGAGTTGCCTTCCGGCAGTCAAGACCCCCGGCCCGATTATTTTCACTCCGCAAAGAGCGTTGAGGCCCGACCGGAGAAGGCCGTCGGCAATTAACCCGTTACTACGATGGGAGGTTCGGGTTTGTTTGCGAGGGAACCGTTCGAAGTGTCACAAAACTGATGAACGAACGCCCATCACAACGGCCGGAAGGACAGGACGCAAGAGAACCGCTCGCGATGGGCCGATAACTCGGTGCCGGAGGAATAGGGATGTCTTAGGCAAACACGACCCGGTCGTGCACGCGGGCCATCCAAAGGGCCGGGGCCATGCCGAGATTGCGGCCGCTGCCGTATTCCCTGTGCTTGGCGGACCCCTCAGAGGCACGCCGTTGTCAGGACATCAGTCTCGCGGAATACCTTACGCTCATGGTCTGCCCCCCCTCGATGATCCGCAACCAATGCACGTTCCTGACGGCCCGTGTCCAGAGCCATTGTGACATCGGTGGGACCACGCACTGCGGATTGGGGAGACAGGGACAACCGTCGAGATCACGAGACTTTGGCGATTCCCACCTCGCGGGCCGGAGCGGTCCCCAGGGGACGCGCCCTCATTCGCGTGCCCAGATGGATCGCCACCTGGCCGGCCATACCCAGGACGACAACAGCAACCGCGAACCAGTAGGGGCTGTATCGGCCCACGTGGTCGCAGAGGTAGCCGCCGGCCGCCGAGCCAATGGTCAGGCCGAGGGAGATCACGATCTCGTGGATGGCCATCCGACCCGATCGCTTCTTGCTGCCCGAGGCGCCGTAGTACAGGTGGGAGCTGTAGGCGAAGCCATACGCCAAACCCAGGAGAGTTGAAGAAACAAACAGGACGCCCAGGGCTCGGCCGTAGAGAGTGATCAGCAACGTCACGAGCAGGACGACCTGGCCGACCAGCAGGAGGCCGGGCTTGAAGTGCCAGCGAGCCCAGCCCCCCGCCACAATCAGGGCAAGGAAGTTGCACAGAGCATAGATGGTCAGATACAGGCCGAACTGCGCCTCCGTGTACCCCAGATCGCGGAAGATCAACGCAAACTGCGATCGGATCACCGCGTAGGAGGCACACGCGCTGAACAGAGCGATCCTCGATATCCATCGACAGTCGGCCAACAGCCGCAGGTCGTAGGGGGCTTCCTTCGGCTCTGATGCCGGCGTGACAGACGCCTTGAGGGTCGAGCCGTCACGGCCAAAGCTGAGAATCACCTGGGAGAGGGCCACCGCGACCGCCGCTCCGACCAGAGGCAACACCGGATGAATCTCGAAAAGCCATCCCCCGATCACCGGGCCAATGGTCCCGCCGCTGGACCAGGCGCCATTATACCAGCCGAACCGACGGTTCAGTTGCACGCCCTCATAGTCGGAGGAGACCCAGCTCATCAGGAACGGCCAGTAGAGGGCCATGGTGGCCCCGCCGACCGCGCCGGCGGCGATCAGGATCCAGATGAAGACAAGGCTGTCCGGGCCGCCCGCGTGCAACGCCAGGAGGACGACCAGACACATCGTTCCCATCGCTCCAAATGCCACGAATCCGGCCGACAGCGTGGCCTGCTTGACGCGGAGGTGGGTCAAGTGCGCGCCCGTGACCAGCAGTGCGATCATGTAGGCCAGATTGTTGATCGCAGGGGCGTAACCCACGTGGGCATTCGTGCCGCCGATGTCGCAGAGAATGAATGGCATTGCAGCCCAGGCCATGCTCAGGCACGCGGCCATCAGGAATGCGGCCCCATATTGCGGCCACGCAGCGGCGTCTCCCGACACGGGCAATACGGTCGGAAGCTCTCCGGCCCGGCCGCCGGGCGTCATTCCCTTGCTTTCTTCGGACATCCTGAACCTGCTCCAAATGAGTGGATTGTAGCATCGCGGGGCCAATCCGCAATAGGGACACGGTCGGCCCGGCGTCCGGGGTTTTCTTCCCCCCGCTTCAGGGGGATATGGTAGAATAGGGACTGTATCACTCAGGATCATTCATGGGTTATGGATTGAGCAAACCGGTGTTGACAACAGGCATTGTGGAGATCGACCGCCTGATGGGTGGTCTTCTGCCCGGCGACAACGTCGTCTGGGAGGTGGATTCGGGCGCCCCGGTGGACAAGTTCATTTCGAGTTTTCTGGCGGCCTGCGAAGCCGAGGGCTCCCCCGTCACGTACATCAGCTTCAATCGCTCGCCGCAAACGATCCATCGGGCCTGTTCCGAGGGCATGTCACAGGGAGCGTTCCACCTCGTGGACTGCTTCTCCTCCGGCAAAGGCAACAACGATCAGGTCTTTCTGGATTTCTATAAGTCCGCCGAGGAACCCGTGCGAGGCTCGGTCCTCCACGTGGCCAACCCCTCCGACCCGGCCGAGCTCGAGAAGGCGCTCACCGAGGCCGGGGCCGCCGCGGGCGCCAGCACGCAGTACATCTTCGACAGCCTCACGGGCATGCTCGACCTCTGGGGCGACGAGGACGTGGTCCTGCGGTTCTTCGGCCATATCTGCCCGAGGCTCTTCGACCTGAGCACCATCGCCTACTGGCTGCTCGAAACCGAGGCGCATTCGCAACGGTTTCTCGCCAAAGTGCGACACATCACGCAGGTCGTTCTGGAGATCGGCATCTCTCGCGGCATGCGGACCCTGACGCTCCGCAAGGCGGCCAACCGGCGCAGCACCGCGATCGGCGTGCCGCAATGGTTTCGGATCGTCGATGGCAAACTGGCCGTCGCCGCCGAATCCCGAGAGGATCGCGAACTGAGCCTGCTGACCCGCATGGGCGAGGCGTTGGGTACTGCCCTGACTCCGGGCTCGTTCCTTGAGGAGACCATGACCGTGCTGGCCAGCGAGCTGGGCATGATTCGCGGCACCGTCGTTTTGCTCGATCGCGCCACCGGCAAACTGCGGATCGCCGCGGCCCACGGGCTCTCGGCCGCCGAACGGGCCAGAGGGGAATACGACGTCGGCGAGGGCATTACCGGCCACGTCGTCAAGACCGGCCTTCCCACCATCGCCCCGGACATCCACAAGGACCCACGATTCCTGAACCGCACCGCCGCCCGCCTGGTGGACGCGGCCTGGCCCATCGCCTTCATCTGCGTGCCGTTGAAGGTGGACAACGAGACCGTCGGGGCGCTGAGCGTGGATCGGCCGTGTGCCGCCGAGGCGGTGCTCGACAAGGACCTGCGATTGCTCTCGATCGTGGCTTCGCTCGTGTCGCAAGTGCTGAAGATCAACCAACTGTTGAAAGTCGACAAGGACGAGATTCTGCTTCGCGACGAGCAGACGGTGCGCGAGCTGCGCAGCCGCTACCGACTGGAGAACCTCATCGGCCAGAGCAAGGCGGTTCAGCAGGTGCTGGCGACCGCCGCCACCGCGGCCAAGTCCAACGCCCCGATCCTGATCAGCGGGGAGACCGGCACAGGCAAGGAACTCGTCGCCAACGTCATCCACTATAACAGCCCGCGTTCGAAAGGCCCGCTGGTAAAGGTCAACTGCGGCGCTCTGCCCGAGACCCTCCTGGAATCGGAACTGTTCGGACACGTCAAAGGCGCCTTCACCGGGGCGATCCAGAACCGCAAAGGCCGATTCGAGCTGGCGGACAGAGGGACGTTGTTCCTCGACGAGGTTGCGGAGATGAGCCCGCGGGTGCAGGTCAAGGTCCTCCGCGTTCTGCAGGAAGGCGAGTTCGAGCCGGTCGGCGGCTCGCGGACTCTTCAGGTGGACGTCCGCATCGTCGCGGCGACGAACGTGGACCTGAAAGAGGCGGTCCGCGAGGGCAAGTTCCGCCAGGACTTGTACTACCGCCTGCATGTCGTGCCGATCCACCTGCCGCCGTTGCGGGATCGCCGCGAGGACATCCCCCTGCTGGTTGATCACTTCCTCGAGAAGTACAACCGCGAGAACGGCAAGAGCGTGACGAAGATCACCCGGGAGGTCCTCGACCGATTGCTCGAGTACTCCTGGCCCGGCAACGTCCGCGAGCTGGAGAACTGCGTCGAGCACGCGGTGGTGATGAGTCCCGGCAACACGCTGACGGCGAGCATCCTTCCCCCCGAGATCCTGGCGGACGTCTCGGCCAAGGGCCCCCGCAAAAGTCCATGCGCCAACTTGAGCATCGAAGCGGAGATTCGAGCCCTGATTGAGCGGTCCTTCAAGACCGCGGAGGAATCCGCCGGCGCCAGGGAGCAGCTACACACCTGGATCGAGCGAACGATCATCAGCCGGGCCTTGGCCGAGGGGCTCAGCCAGCGAACCCTGGCGACCAAGCTGGGCCTGAGCCGGACCACTCTCCGCAAGCGAATCGAGGAGTACGGAATCGAGGGATAACGGTCCACACGCCATTGACACCGGTACACATATTGGACCACGGAACACTATATGTGCCGCGCGGTCCCATTTCACCCCCACACCCAGAAAGCAGGCGGAATCGCATAAGTCCTTTTCTTGCGGGCACATACGCAACATCCCCCGATGGTCACATTCTTGGCACAGTCTTTGCCGTAGTTATTGAGTTCTATGAATCAAGGCATGAAACTGCTGAAGTTCGATGGCGAACAGTCGCGAACCATCGCGAAGGCGCCCTCTCCCCAGGTCGAGTTGAAGCACTTTCAGAGCGTCGTCGGCAACGTCACGCAGGACGCGATGAACGTCTGGGACGAGATCTGGGGCGAGATTCAGCACGCGGCTCATGCCGGGGTGATGATCGTCCCGGAAGCCGTGGCGCTGCCCCCTCAACCGGAAGGGCAAGCCCCCGTCGAGGCGGCGTTCAAACCCTCGTGCGGATGGCCGGAGTTCATGGAGAAGATGTGGCTGCTGAGGCACTACCTGGATTTTCTGGCTCGCTTCAGCCGCCAGTGAGTGCGTTGGGGCACAAAACTCGATGGCGAATCTTGAGAGCGTTGGGTTGTGGGCAAGGCTTGCTTGGGCCTGCCATGGGCGGGTTTCCGCATCAGGCGACCCCGCGGCTGATTAGCGGCAGCCGAGAGTAAACAAGCCTTGCCCCTCCTGTTCTTGCCGCTTCGCGACTACTACAAATCCGCGTTCGGGAGCGACACCCCGCCTGCGGATCAGCGTCTGATCATTGCGCAATTGTCGCCGTGGTTTGTGTTTGGGTCAAGCATAATCGACTGGAATCGAACCGACGATACACCGTTTCTACTGCTCTGCTCCAACAGCATGAATGACAGCGAAGCCGGGCAGCCGGCAACCCGGTTCGGCGAGGCCGCATTGAAGACATTCGGTCTGCCCCCCTCCGGCAACAATCCAACAGATGTCCTTCGCCGGACGATTACCGAATCCGCGAACTTGGGCTGGCGATCCTGCGCGGCGGAGTCGTTCGCCTCACGACGCGCAGACCGGGACTCCCTTCGGAGATGCAAGGAGCAGCGTTGCGTGGAGTGCGGGGATGAGAAGAAGGGATGAGGCAGCCGTCCCACGGCGCCGATCCATGGAACGGCCCCCGGCGGGAGAGCTCGTTGAGGTTGCCTACCAGCCTTTCTTCGAGAAAGGCACGAGGAACGTGCAGAAGAAGATGCGGATGTTCAGCCACAACGATCGATTACGAACATAGAGAGAATCGTATTTGACCTTGTGGTGGGGTTTGAGATCGTAGGCGCGTCGCACTTGAGCCAACCCGGTAAGGCCCGGTTTGACGCTCAGTCGCACGCCGCGAAGCGATGCATATCGCTCGACGAAGAACGGTCTTTCGGGCCTGGGCCCGACGAGACTCATGTCACCACGGAGGACGTTGTACAATTGAGGCAGCTCGTCGATCCGCATCCGCCGAAGGATGCCGCCGATGGGCGTGACGCGGCTGTCGTTCTTCGACGCCCAGACCGGTCCCACGTGTTTCTCCGCCTCGTTGATCATGGTGCGGAGCTTGTACAGCGTGAACACCCTGCCGGCCTTTCCGACGCGTTCCTGGCGGTATAGCACGGGTCCGCCCGACGTGATCCTGATCAGCAACATCGCGACGACCGCCACCGGCCAGGACAATGCCAGGATGAGCAGAGAACCAACGATGTCGAAGGCCCTGATGAGCCTCTCCGTTCGTGTGGACGTCTCGGGCAGAAGATCGTCCAGAACCCGCGGCGATGGGGGGATTGGCCCTCGCGGCGAACGAGGTTCACGACCCCGCTCCTGAGTCGGCGTTATCGCTCCGTGCAGCGGCGCACAAGCCCCGAGACGTGATTTCCTCGCCACGGCAATCATCTCCCAGTCGCCCTGTGTTTCCATCTTCAATTCCTCCTGCTCGTCGTCGCACCGCCTGTGGATTGAGCGTCCAGTCTTCCCCCCTTCGGATGGAACTGCCATTCGGAGATCTCGATGGGAGCCGATTGGGCGACGCGCAAAGAAGCCGTCGGACCCTGCGCGACGAGGCACCTCTCCTCCTCGATCAGCCGGCTGAACAAACTCGCCCTGTGGCCGGTCGACTCCAGGGAGCCATTGACCAGAATGGCCAGTTCAAACTCCATCGTTTGCCTGCCTTCCTTGTCGATCACGGGCAAGCGAAGAGTCGCGATGCGAGACGATTCGGCCGGGGTGCGGGCCCTTCGCCAAACGGAGATCTGGTCGCCGCCGTCCTCGTTCACCACGCGGAGAGAAACCCATGCGAACTCCAGTTGGGCCGCCGCTTCGCAGACGGCCTGCCACCACTCTACGGAGCTACGCGCCCGGCGGAAAAGAAGCTGGGCGCCTTCGAAGGCCCTTCGTTCACGGTTGCGACGTTGGGTCGCGAGATGCTTGCGTTGCAGGCCCGTCAGGACCTCCTTGAACTGGACGGCGCCGACGACCCGGAACAACAGCAGGAGAAGAACCAGAGTGCATGCGAACACGATGAGGGCCCCGATGTCCTGACGGATCATCATGAACAGCCCGAAGCCGGTCGCCACAAGCGTCACGACGTAGATCGTAATGACGGCGTGCCTCTGTTTGAACCCCAGGTCGATCAGCCGGTGATGAAAGTGGCTCCGGTCCGGTGAAAAGAGAGACCGCCTTTCCAGGAATCGCCTGAGCATCGCCAGAAACGTGTCGAAGATCGGAATCCCCAGCGCTAGGACCGGGAGGGCAAGGCCCACCAGCGCCGACGATTTCGTCAGGCACATCACGCTGGAGGAGGCGATCGTAAACCCCAGGAACAGACTTCCGCAGTCGCCCAGGAACGTTCGAGCCGGGTTGAAATTGAAAAAGAGGAATCCCGTCAGACTGCCCAACAGAGCGAGCATGAACACCGCCATCAGGGCATTCTCGCTGTAGATCGCGAAGAAGGCGATCACCGCGCACGCCACGGCGGAGACTCCGGCAGCCAGACCGTCGAGACCGTCGCTGAGATTGACGGCGTTGGTGACGCCCACGACCCACAGCAGAGTCAAAGGACAGGACAAGACTCCGAACCGGACGACGATCTCGTCGGTCAGATGCAGCGAGGTGATCTGAATCCCCGCCCCGCACAGCAGGATCGTGGCGACCACTTCGGCCGCGAATTTCACCCGGGCCGGCAACGATCGCAGATCGTCGGCCAGCCCCACAAGGAAGATGCACGTCGCGCCGGACAGCAAGGCGGTCAATTCCCACTGCACGGTCCGAAACGCCTGGCCGATCACGTTGTCCAGCAACAGGACCGACCCGATCATGAGCATGGACGACACGAAAACGGCCACGCCGCCGATGCGGGGGATCGGCCTGGTGTGGACGGCACGAACCCCCGGGACGTCCACCGCGTTGATCCGGCGGGCCGTCCAGATGGCGATTGGAGTCGTCATCAGGGCCAGAAGCGCCGAGCCCAGATATACGCACAAGTAGGTCTTCATCGCGTCAGAACTGGAAGTACACGAACGGGTTGAATCCTTCCGGAGGGAAGGCCAGCACAAGCCACCACATCGAGAACAGCGCAACAGGGCTGAGGATTCGATCGGGGGCAAGCCGCTCCAAGCCGAGGCGGTCGGCGGCCACGAGGATATGGACGACGACCATCGCAACCAGGACGGAGATCGCGAACGGATGATACCACGCGATGCCGCCGGGGTGAACGTACATGCGATCCAGGATCAGGAACGCCTGATGGAACGACGGGGCGCGGAAGAACACCCAACCCGTGAACACAATCAACATCGTGATCAGCCAGCCGAAGAGTCTCCCCCCTGGCGAGCAAGAGCGATCGGACCCGAGCCGGGCGTGAACCCACTTGTCGCCTGCCAGCGCCAGACCGTGCAACGTGCCCCAGCAAGCGAAGGTCCAGGAAGCCCCATGCCAAAGCCCCCCCAGCACCATCGTGATCAGGAGGTTCACATATGTCCTGCGGCGACCCTTTCGGCTGCCGCCCAGCGGGATGTACAGATAGTCCCTCAGCCACGAGGACAACGTGATGTGCCAGCGGCGCCAGAA
>JAAYVJ010000332.1 GCA_012517265.1 Planctomycetota bacterium
CCTCGCCCCCGCGCCGCCCGCGAGGGGCCGCGGGTACGGTGCCGCCGTCGGCGATGTAGTGCTTGGCGCAGGCCGCGACGCACAGCGGGCCGGTCAGATCGCCCTGGAGCCCGCGAGTCGCCGCCGCGCCGAGCAGCGACGCAATGCCCGGCTCCTCGGCAAAGCCCTCATACGTTCGGCCCCAGCGCTCGTCGCGCACGACCGTCACGCAGGGGGCGAATGTCCACTGAACGCCGGTAGCTCGCATCTCGATCGCCGTGATGCGGCCGATCTCCTCGATCAGCTTGGGGTCGTTCGTGCAGCCCAGGCCGATGTTGTGCGGGAAGATCACGGCGTTCAGGACGTTGCTGTGCCCATGCACGGCGTCCACGCCGTAGAGGATCGGGATGCCCAGGCGGGTCTGGAGGGCGAGCTTCTGCAGCCGGTCGTACATGTTCGTCCAGGCTTCGAGGCTGTTGCCCTCCTTGGGGTCGGAGCTGCCCCCGCTGAGGACGGAGCCGACGAAGTACTTCGCCACGTCGTTGGGGTCCTTCAGGCCGCCCAGATCGGGCTGGGTCATCTGGCCGACCTTCTCGTCCAGCGTCATCTTCGCCAGCAGTTCCTTCACCTGCGCGTCGTACGACGACAACGGCTTGGGCTGCCCGGCGGCCGAAGCCGCGCAGAGGCCCGCACAAAACAGAGCCAACGCCACAATGGAGAACCGTGATCTCTTCATCTTCTTGCTCCTATCGAAGTTCGCCTTGTCCCTCGGCACGCGCCGCCGGACAATCGCATCGTCCGAATGCACGAATGAGCGGCCGGGCGTTGTCGTCGCCCGTCCAGCCACCGCCTCAGTCTATGCGTCTGATCGGGGCGAATCAACTCCCCGTCCCGAATTCCGCCGGTCGGCAGTCGCATTGACACGTCGAGCCCGATCGCATATGATCCGCTGTGCCGCGTCGCTCCATGGATGCGGATCGTGCAAAGGAAGACCGACCAGTGACCACCGCAAAGTCGATAGAGGTGAACGCGCCGACGAGGACGGGCCTGATTTGGCAGATCGTCCGACGACTTCCCCCGGCCGTGTTCTACCTCTTGTTCTATCTGTATATGGCCTTCGACGTCGACTTGCGCCTGCTCTACAACGGCGGCGGCCTGATCGACAACTTCCCGACTTTCTACCTGGATTGGGCGTTTCTGAGGGGGCAACTGACCTGCCCGGCGGGTTTGATCGAATACGTCTGCGCCTTCCTGGCCCAGTCCTTCTACTACTCCTGGGTCGGGGCCGCGGTCGTGACGTGCCAGGCCTGGCTGATCGCCCTGGGGACGGACGCCTATCTCAAGCAGATCGGAGCCCAACGCCTGCGGGTTCTGAGGTTCGTCGGGCCCCTGATCCTGGCGGCCGTGTACTCTCAATACGTCTTTCACTTCACGATGACCATGGCCTTCGCCGTGGCGGTGATTGCGGCTTGGCTCTTTCTGCGGTTCGGACCCCAAGCGGAAGGCCGTCGGATTCTCTGCTTTCTGGCTCTGTCGGTGGTTCTCTACGTCGCGGCGGGAGGCGCGTCGATTCTGTTCGCCTTGCTGTGCGCAGGGGCCAGGATCATCAAAGACCATCGGTATCGCGAAGGCCTGGCGTATGGACTGGCGGGGGCCCTCGTTCCCTACCTCGTCGGCGCGGTGATCTGGGGCCTGATCGCCGTCGACGCGTATGCCGTGCTGTTGCCGATCTACCTGGGGACCCGAGTGACCGATCCTCCCAAGCTGATGCTCAGGGCCGTCCAGATCCTCTTCCTCCTTCTGCCCGTGGTCGTGGCAGTCGTGGGGCTCTGGCACTTCACCCTCGGACAGCGGATGTCCCTCGCGAAAAGCCGGCCGAGCCGGGCAGGCCGTAATCCCAGGAAATCGCCTGCCCCCCGGAATGAGACCAGATCCGCCGTGCTGAGGTGGGGGATCGAGGCGGTTCTCCTGGTGGTCGCGGCCGCGGCCGTCCTTCGCCTCTATCACGACCCCAATTGCAAGGCTTTGTTCGAGGTGGACTACTACTCCAGGCAGGGCATGTGGTCCGAGGTTCTGGACACGGCCCGCCGCTCTCCTCCGCACTATCTGATTTGTCACGCCGTCAATCGAGCTCTCTACCACACCGGCCGACTCGGGGACGAGATGTTCGGCTATTACCAGGACCCCAAGTCGCTGCTGCTGACCGGACGAGAGGCCCTGTGGCAGAAGGTGGACACCTGCACGGAACTCGGGCTGATCAACGAGGCGGAGAACGCCCTGACCATCGCGATGGAGATGTACGGCGAGAAGCCGCTCCTGCTCGATCGGCTGGCCCGGATCTACGAGGTCAAGGGCGACGTCGCGACCGCTTGCGTCTATCTCAGGGCCCTGAGCAAGGTCCCGTTCTGGCGACGCCGGGCCGGAGAGGACCTTGCGCAGTTGCAGCGAGATCCGAATCTCCCCCGGGATGAGGAGATCCAACGCCTCCGCGCGGTCCGGCTCAAGCAGGACTTCGTCAGGCCGGTGGACTTCCTCCGCCAGTTGCTGGTCGAGAATCCAAAGAACCGCATGGCCTATGAATACGGCATGGCCTGGCTCCTGCTGACCAGGAATCTGGCTGGCTTCGCCCAGCTCTTCAACGCCTGCCACAGCGGGGTCGAGTCGAGGATTCCGAGGCACTACGAGGAGGCCATCCTGCTGGCCAAGGCTCTGAACGTCGGGGCCGTGGAGCCCGGCGCGCGATCGGTGAGCCGGGAGGCCCAGAATCGGTTCGCGTCCTTCATGGCGGCCCGCCAGCCCTTCGGCCGGGACGCGGCGGCCGCACGCAAGTCCCTCAAGCAGGGTTTCGGGGACAGCTACTATTACTACTTCTTCTTCAGCGGTTCCGGAGGCCCGTAATGCCGAAACGGAGAATCCAGATTCTGCTCCTGGCGGCGTCGCTTCTGGTCCTCGGCGGGATCGTCGCGTGGGCGTCGGGCAGGGCGGAGCGGGTCGATCGCTTCGAGTCCGTGGATCGCCCGGCGAGGATCTTCCCCGACTGCGACGGCGCGGTCATCCCGCCCAACATCGCGCCGCTGAACTTCGAGATCCGCGAGGAGGGCACGGCCTACGCCGCCAGGATCTCCTGCGATCAGGGCGAGCCCATCGAAGTCTCCAGCAGAGGACCGGCCATCCGGATTCCGCAGCGAGCGTGGCGCGACCTGCTGGCCAGGAACCGCGGCGGGGAGCTTCGCATCGAGGTCTTCTTCAAGGACCGCTCCGGCCGGTGGCTCCGCCCCAACCCGGTGACCGCGCAGATCGCCCCCGAA
>JAAYVJ010000333.1 GCA_012517265.1 Planctomycetota bacterium
AACCGGATGTGGAGCAGAACGCATGAACGCACGATACGGCATGATTTTCGATGTGGACGGGTTGATCGGGGACACAGAGCCGGTCAACGCCAAGGTGACGATCCGCATTCTCGATGAGATGTTCGGTCTCAAGGGCGTCCGGGACGAGGATTTCACGCTGGGCTACGGCAGGGGGGCCGAGGCGTATGTGAAGGCCGGGGCCAGGGTCCACGGCTTGGAGCTGACGGACGAGCAGGCCCACGCCGCCGCGGAGATTCGCGAGCACCGACTGGCCGAGACGATCCGGAAGGAAGGCCTGCCCGCTTTCCCCGGCGTGTTGAACCTGATCCATGCGGCCCTCAAGGACGGCGGCTTTCGGCTGTCCATCGCGACCTCCGCGACGCGGGAGTTGTCCGAGGCGATCCTGACCGCCGTGAAGGTCCCGTTCGAGCGGATGGCGTACGTCAGCGGCAGCGACGTGAGAAAGAAAAAGCCCGATCCGCAGATCTTCCTGATCGCCATTGAGCGGCTGGGCCTGCCGGCGAGCCGCTGCGTCGTGTTCGAGGACGCGCCCAGCGGGGTCCAGGCGGCCAGGGCCGCCGGCGCCAGGTGCGTCGCGGTGACCAATACCGTCCCGGCCGACCAGCTCGCCGGCGCGGATCTGATCGTCGCGTCGCTCGAACGGGTCGACCTCGATACGATTCGGAATCTCGTGGATGCCGGTGAACGATGAAGGTGCTGCCCAGGCTCTTTGAGAATAACCGCCGTTGGGCTGCGGCCCGCCGTGCGAGCGATCCCGATTTCTTCACGCGTCTGGTCGGGCAGCATGCGCCCGAGTTTCTGTGGATCGGATGCGCCGACAGCCGCGTGCCGGCCAATGAGATCGTGGGACTATTGCCCGGCGAGCTGTTTGTCCATCGCAATATCGCCAACCTCGTGCTCCATTCGGATTTCAACTGTCTGTCCGTGCTCCAGTATGCGGTGGACGTGCTGAAGGTCCGGCACATCATCGTCTGCGGCCACTACGGTTGCGGCGGCGTCACGGCGGCGATGGAGGACGGCTCGCACGGGCTCGTCGACAACTGGCTCCGCCCGATCCGCGAGATCCGGCGGGCGAGGGCGGCCGAACTGTCCCGCCTGGGAACGGACCAGAAGCGGCTCGATCGCTTGTGCGAACTGAACGTGGTCCAGCAGGTGATGAACGTGGCGAACACGACGGTTCTGCAAGGGGCCTGGGACCGCGGCCAGGAGGTCACGATTCACGGCTGGATCTACTCCATCGGCGACGGGTTGCTCCAGGACCTCGACGTTTGCATTTCATCACGCTCCGAATTGAAAGTCCTGGAAGATCGGGAGGACCGCTAAGGGACTCTCCGGCGCGGATCTGATCGCAGATTCCTGGAGAAGGCGAACCTCGATGCGGTCCGAAAAGCCGCAGGTGGATGGCTGCGTTGTGAAAGGAGGCCCACACAACGGTGCCCCTGTGGAACTGCTGGGATTTCGAAAAGAGTTCGACTGAATGAAAGGAACTGGCGATGTCACGTCACTCGACGATGGCGATGCCGACCGTCGTGCTGCCATGGCCCCGTTTGGGTTCTGCGTCGCAGCCCCAGCCGGCGACGTTGTCTGAGGCGGGGTTCTGGTTGCAGGGCGAGGCGCATCGCATTGTTCATGCCTCCGTGCGCACGATGTCCGGCGGGACCGCCGCCTTTCCACCCCAGGTGGGCCTGGGCTATGAGGCGTTCCGGCTGCGGGACTATGCCTACACGCTCGATCTCGTGGCCCCCGCGATGGCGGACCGCACGGTCTTGGACATGGCGAAGGATTTTCAGGCCGACGGGGCCTGCGAATGGATCTTCAACGGCAAACGCCAACTGCCCAACTACTTGGCCGGCGCCTCGCTGCCCTTGGCGGGCATCCGCGCCAGGATCGAGCGACGCTATGCCACGTCGCGTGCAGAGGCTGCAACTGAAAGGTAGGGACATGAAGCAATTGATTTCACGGCTGGCGCCGGTGGTGGTTCTCCTGGGTGGTCTGTTCTGGCTGGCCGAGCGGTTCACGCCCACGATCGTGCCGGAGGACGTGGTGGATCTGTTCGTCGACGCCGGGCTCGAATTCACGGCCAGCCCCACCGAAGCCTCGCTCCTGGAGCAGCGCAAGATCGTCATCGGCACCGACATCAACGGCAGCATGACGCAGCGGGTCGTACGGGCCCTGTTGCTCCTGGATTCGCAGGACAGCGGCCGGCCCATCGATCTGTACATCCGGACCGAGGGCGGCCGGATCGACGACGCCTTCGCCATCATCGACGTGATGGAGGGGCTCAAGTCGCCCGTCAACACGCACGCCATCGGCGGGACCCATTCCTCCGGCGCGATGATCCTGGCGGCCGGGACGGGCGTTCGCTGCGCGTACCCGTTCTCTTCGATCATGTTCCACGGCGGCCTCTACGACGACGACGGCGACTACGGGCAGAACGCCACCGACAACCAGCGGCTGGTCGACTTCTGGAAGCATCATGCCAAGCTGCCGGCGGATTGGATGGAGTGCCAGGGGGAAAAGGCCTGCTTCATGGGCCCCGACGAGGCCCTGAAGTTCGGAATCGTCGACAAGATCCTCGCAGGCAGGCCGCGCGTCGAAGGGCGGGCGCCGGCCAGGGAGAACTGATGGTGGCGGTTCGCCCCCCCTCGGGGGTGTCCGCCGGAGCGGCATCGACATTGCCGGGGGGCACAGATGTCAGATATCATTTTCTACGCGACCAAAGACGACGTTCGGGGGATTCGCAACTGGATCGATGCGGAATCTGATGTGGCGTGGATTGTCCGTCGATGGCGAGAGATTCCCCACCGGTATCGGCGAAGCGAAAACGCACCTTTTGAATTCGGAGGAATGCCCTCGGCTCGATGGCAACTACCGTGACGATCGCAGGCACGGAAGGTGGATTGTCCATGATTGGAGTGGCCAACTCCTTCAAGACGGGACACTGATTCAGAGAGGTCCACAACAATAGCCTGCAGTGGACGGCCCTGCGTTGGTGCTCCAGGTCACTACTGATGATGACGTTGACCCACATCCACGGGACCTGTCGACACATACCGAGGATTCCGCGGATTGGAGTCTTGGCAAGGCAGGGGAGGCTGATCGCTATGTCGTGGGCGGGTACAGATCGACTACTGCTGTTTGGGGCAATCGCTTATCGATGATCTCCGCGGCGAGGTTGGTCCAGGGGGGGCAGGCGTCGAGGATGACGCTGTCGGTGGTGACGACCACCGAGGGGAGTTGGCCGTTGGCGGTTGACAGTTGACAGCGGTCCGACAACTGGGAACTGTCAACTGACAACTGTGGACTCAGCTCCGCATCCGGACTGATCGTCAGGCGGATCTCCCAAGGCCAGCCGTGATCTTTCGCCAACTTGCCCAGGAGGGTCTTGAGCCGGCCGCTGTTGGAGACCGGGCTGTCGAGCAGCCACAGGGCCCTCGCGACGCCGATCTCCGTCAGGAAATCCCCGATCAACTCCGCCGCCGGGATCGTCTCCTCGACCCTGCGATAGGTGCCGTGGATGCTGGCCAGGTCGCGGAAGCAGCCGTCCCGGCCGCGAAAGATCAGGCCGCCGCCCAGGGCCGCTTCGATCGTGATCAGGAGGTTGTAGCCGTCGATGGCGAGGTCCCGGCCTCGCAAGGACTCGACCGGCACGCGGCGCGCCAAGCGGCTCTCCAAGTGCTGGTCCGAGCAGGCCCCCCGCATCACGGCGACGCGCTGCCGCTGCGTGAGCGAGAGATGATCGCCGACCAGCTTCAAGCTGCTCTTGTCGGCGTAGCCCTTGGTCAGGAGCAGGGAGAAATCCTCCACGGCCTGGCGCAGTCTGGGCAGCACCGCGGGGGCGAACAGCTCCCGATCGTCAGGGTGCGGACCGCGATGTTCTCTTGTGTCGGGCACTTTGTGATTTACTATTTGCTATTTGCCATTTACTATTTGCGACCTTGCGCCGTGCGTGGTCAAATCGTGGCGATGCAGACGCAGTCAAATAGTAAATGACGAATAGTAAATCGTAAATTGAAATGCCCAGTCACAACCTAGCACGCATTCAAATCGAGGATCTCGACCTCCTCGGCTACTCGATCGCCGGCGAGGAGACGGTGATCGCCATGCCGCAACTCGACGTCTGTTTCGACATCGGCAAGGCCCCCGACCAGGTCATCGCGATCAACACCGTCCTGCTCACGCACGGCCACATGGACCACTCGGCCGGGTTCGCCTATTACCTCTCGAACCGCAACTTCAGCGGGATGTCGCCCGGCACGATCGTGGCGCCGGCCAATCTGATCGTGCCGATGCGGGAGATCATTACCTCCTGGGGCTACCTCGACGGCAACAAAATCCCCGCCAACCTCGTGGGCGTCCGGCCGGGGGATGAGCACCAGATCAAGCCGAACCTGTTCGCCAGGGCCTTCCCGACCAAGCACAGCGCCGGTTCGGTCGGCTTCACCGTTCTGGAGAAACGCCGCAAGCTCAAGCCGGAGTACCTCCAGTTGACCGGCCCGCAGATCGTCGAGCTTAAGAAGCAGGGCGTCCAGATCGACAACCCCATCGAGATCCCGATCGTCAGCTATCTGGGCGACACGCAGTATGTGGATTTCTCGCAGCTCGACTACGTGAAGAGCAGCAAGATCCTGATCGCCGAGTGCACGTTCTACGAGCTCGATCACGAAGGCCGGGCCCAGGCGGGCCGGCACATGCACATCAAGGAGCTGGCGGACCTGCTCGCGGCGCTGCAAAACGAGCACATCGTCATCACGCACACGACGCAGCGAACGCC
>JAAYVJ010000334.1 GCA_012517265.1 Planctomycetota bacterium
CGCCCGCATGCCGACCTTGGAGACCCGCAAGCTGATCATCGACGCGTATGTCGAGGCCTTTCGCAAGACTCCGCTGCTCATGCTCGTCGGAGACCCGCAGTGCCTCGCCTACGCGGCCCAGCGCGGCGCAGGCTGGCGGGCCGATTGCCTGGGCGACATGGGAGGATTCTCGAAGGGCTGGTACCACATGCGGGACGCCTACCCGAAGCTGATCCAGGAGGCGGGAGTCCAGGACGCATGGAAGACCGCCCCGATCGCCTGGGAAAGTTGCTGGGACATGAATCGCTGGGTGAAGGAGAATTGGTCCCTGCGCTACATCTTCAACTACGCCCTGGCCCTGCATGGCTCGTACCTGAACAACAAATCCGCCCCCCTGCCTGAGGGCGAGGAGGTCCGGCCGGAGATCGAACGATTCCTCCGCCGGCTTGGATATCGGCTCATCCTGCGGGAACTGAGCCATCCGAAGCAGGCCAAGGTCGGGGCGACTCTGGCGATTGACGCGAAGTGGCAGAATCTGGGCTCCGCCCCCTGCTACAGACCCTACCGCGTGGCATACAGGCTCACGGACAGCGTCGGAGACGCCAGAGTCCTGGTCGGATCGATCACGGTCGAGAAGTGGATGCCCGGCTCGGTCGAGTTGTTCACCGAGGAGTTCATGAGACAGCCGCCGGACCTGCCGCCGGGGGAGGTCGTCGCGGTCGCCGATTCCGTGACGTTGCCGTCGCACCTGCCGGCCGGGGAATACACCCTGGCCGTCGGGATCGTCGGCGAAGAGTCGACAGAGCCCATCGTGCGACTGGCCATCAAGGGCCGATCCGCCGACGGCTGGTATCCTGTGAGCAAGGTGAACATCGTCCGCGGGACGGATTACCACGTCAGCTCGACAGGCAATGATTCGAATCCCGGCACGGCGGAACGCCCCTGGCGGAGCATCGAGAAAGTCAACGGCGTTCGTTTTGCGCCGGGGGATACCATCAGGTTCCAGGGCGGCCATCGCTTCCCCGGCGTCATCGTGCTCGACCGCATTGACGGCCTGACGGTGACGTCGTATGGCGAGGGCCCCGCCATCATCGACGGGGTCAACGGAACCGGCTTGAAGGCCTCCGCCTGCAACGACCTGACCGTGACAAATCTGACCTTCACCGGTTCGGGACGCAAGGCCGGCAACACCGCCGACGGCGTCGTTGTCACCGATTCAAACGGGCTGAAGATCGATCACGTCGAAGTCCGGGGGTTCCGCGGCGGCGGGCTCCAACTGGACGGAATCCACAATGCGAGGATTTCGAACGTCCACGCCCACGACAACGGCTTCGCCGGAATCAGCGTCGGCTGGCACAAGCGTTCCTCGCGCGTGCGGATCGACCACTGCGTCGCTCGGAACAACCCGGGCGACCCCTCGAACCTCACCAACCACAGCGGCAACGGCATCGTCGTCGCTGCGACGGACGACGCGGTCATCGAGTACTGCCATGCCTTCCACAACGGCTGGGACATGCCGCGCAAGGGCAACGGCCCGGTCGGCATCTGGGTCTGGGACGTCGATCGCGCGATCATCCAGCACTGCATCTCGCACGACAACAGGAGCCCCGGCGACGACGGCGGCGGCTTCGACCTCGACGGCGGCGCCACCAACTCCATCCTCCAGTACAACCTCTCGTACAACAACGACGGGCCGGGCTACTTCCTCTGCCAGTTCCCCGGCGCGGGCGACTTCAAGAACAACATCATTCGCTACAACATCAGCCACAACGACGGCGTCCAGAACAACCGCCGCAGCGGCATCGACGTCTTTTCCGCCAGTCCGAACGCCTCCGACTGCCGGGTCTACAACAACACCGTGTTCAACGACCACGGCCCGGCCGTCGGCTTCTGCGGCCTGCCGATGCCGAACGTGACATTCTCCAACAACCTCTTCCTCTGCTCCGGCGACGTGGTCGGCGGCGAAGCCCAGCGAGGGCGCTTCGAGAACAACATCTACTGGTCGGTCGACGGTCGGGGATTGCTCTTCGATGGCCATGACACCCTTCAAGAATGGGCCGAAACAACAGGCCAGGAAAAGGCCGGCGACACCATCGTCGGCAAGAACCTCGATCCGAAAGTCAATCAACTCAACGAGGTCCATGAGGTCCAAACTCTTAGTGATCCGACCCGACTCCCGGACTTGAAAGCCTACAAATTGCAGCCGGACTCCCCCTGCCTCAAGGCCGGGACTCCAATCGAAAACAACGGCGGCCGGGACTTCTGGGGCAATCCGGTCCCGCAGGATGACAGGCCCACCATCGGCGCTTGTGAAAAACCCTGATTCGAAAGGCAACAGGATGAAATGCAGCGTATTCATGACGGTAGCCGCGTGTCTGACAACTCTTGCATCCACCGGTCCGGCTCGCGCCGAGGACAAGGGGCAGGTCCTCGCTCCAGGCCGGCCCATGCTCATCGGCGTGGATTACTACCCCGAGCACTGGCCGCCAGAGCGATGGGAGACCGACGCCAAGCTCATGAAGGAAGCGGGCTTCAACACCGTTCGCCTCGCGGAGTTCGCTTGGATCGACATGGAGCCCACTGAGGGCCGGTTCGAGTTCGGCTGGCTCGACGACGCGATCGAGGTGCTGGCCAAGCACGACATCTACGTCATCCTCGGCACCCCCTCGGCCGTGATGCCCGCCTGGGTCGCCCGCAAGTACCCGGAGACTCTGCGGATGAAGGCCGACGGCACGCGCGTCGTCTGGGGCGGCCGCAAGCACAACTGCTATTCGAGCGGCGCGTACCGCATGCTCTCGCAGCGGATCGCCCAGGCCATGGCCGAGCACTTCGCCAAGACGCCCAACGTCATCGGCTGGCAGATCGACAACGAGTTCGGCGGCGAGGCCTGCCACTGTGCTTCGTGCTTAGCCGAGTTCCAGGACTGGCTCAAGGTTCGATACGGCTCGCTCGACGAATTGAATCGCGCCTGGGGCAACCACTTCTGGGGCCTCAAGTTCACCACCTGGGGCGAGATCACGATCCCGGATTACGCCACCGACCGCGAGTGGGTGATGGGCAATCCGAGCGCGTGCCTCGACTGGAAACGGTTCATCACGTGGCAGCAGGCGCGCTTCCAGGCGGAGCAGGCCAAGGTCATCCAGGCGGCCTGCCCCGAGGATTTCATCACCCACAACTTCATGGGTCTGTTCAGTTCGCTCGACTACTACGACATGGCCGCCGACCTCGATTTCGTTTCGTGGGACAACTATCCCATCTGGTCGGGCAAGCCGGACATCCCGTACGATTCGTCCCTGGCCGCCGATGTGATGCGGGGCCTCAAGCAGAAGAACTTCCTCATCATGGAGCAGACCGCGGGCCCCTGCGGCTGGGAGAGCTTCGGCCGCAATCCCTGGCCCGGCGAGATCCGCAAGATCGCCTACCAGCAGCTCGCGCACGGCTCCGACGGCCAGATCTGGTTCCGCTGGCGGACCTGCACCGTCGGCCGGGAGCAATACTGGCACGGCCTGCTCGGCCACGATGGCAAGCCGCTGCGGCGCTATCGCGAAGCCGCTCAGACGGCCCAGGAATTCCGCAAATTGGAGAGCCGCCTGCGAGGCACAACGGTCGTTTCGGACGTCGCCATCGTCTACGACTACGACAACCTCTGGTCCCTGAGTCTCCAGCCGGGCTTCGCAGGCAACAGCCTGCAAGCTGCGATCAAACGCTACTACCACGCCCTCGCGCGGGCAGGCGTGAATGCGGACATCGTGAACCGCCGGGCGGACCTGTCCCGGTACAAGCTCGTCCTCGCGCCGGACCTCTCGATCCTGCCCGACGAGACCGCCCGCAAGCTCGACGCCTATGTGAAGAACGGCGGCGTCCTCCTGGCCGACTGCCGCACAGGCGTGAAGGACGAACACAACCTCTGCCACGAGCGGACCCTGCCGGGCCTGTTGTCCCCTGCCCTCGGCATCACGATCGAGGAGTACACGAGCCTCGGGACCGACTCCGCGTACGAGGTGCAGGACAATGAGGTCGCCAAAACCTACACCGCGATTCAGTACGCGGACTGGGTGACCCCGCAAGGTGCCAAGGCGATCGCGGGCTATCCCGACCAATGGCATATGAAGCCCTTCGCGGCGGTCACTCGCAACGAGTACGGCAAAGGCAAAGGCTGGTACGTCGGCATAGTCGCCAAGGAGGAAGGCTTCTACGACGACTTGATCCGCCGGCTCCTCCAAGACGCGGGCGTCAAGCCGATCGTCCGCCCGCCTCTCGGCGTGGAGGCCTCGATCCGCCAGGGACAAGGCCGAAGGCTGCTATTCCTCCTGAACCACACGGACGAGCCCAAGACGGTCGCCGTCCCGCAGGGTCGTCCCGAGCTTCTCACCGGCGCAAAGACAGGTGACTGCCTCACAATCGACAGGTTCGGCGTAGCGGTCCTGGAGTTGTAAGGGCTATACAAGGAAGGCAGCAACGATCGGATTCGGACGTAGGGGCGACGCATGCGTCGCCCTCTTCTGCGAAGGCCTACAGCCGAATCCCGTTCGTAGTGACGCCGTCAGGTGTTATCCAAAAGCGTAAATTGATGCCTGACCCCGGGGGGCCACTACGAACGAAGTCCGCGACCCGCCCCGTTGCAGGTCCCTTTTTCCCCCGCTCGGCCTTGCCGGAAACTGGTTGCACGAGGGGGTGGGGGTGCTATAATCCCACAAAGGCATATGCCGACAGAGGCATCCTGGGTTCTCCTGCGTTGCACGTCGCCGGGGACCCGGATTCCATGCACGCGTTCTTGAAAGGAGGACCGCTGAATGTCGCACGCTCACAAGCCCGCCGAACCCGCCGTCACTTCCCCATCCCTAAGCCGCCGGGACTTCATGGCCGCCACGGGGGCCGCCGTGGCCGCCTTCACCGTGGTCAAGCCGTCGCTGGTCCGCGGCACGGCCGCCAACTCGACCGTCAATCTGGGCATGATCGGCTGCGGCGGCCGGGGCACCTGGATCGCCAAGCTCTTCAAGGAGCACGGCGGGTACAATGTCGCCGCGGCCTATGACTATTTCCAGGACCGCACGGACGACCTGGGCAACCAACTGGGCGTTCCCGAGGCGAACCGCTTCACCGGCCTCAAGGGCTATCTGAAGCTGCTGGAGAAGGTGGACGCGGTGGCGATCATCAGCCCGCCGTACTTCCACCCCGAGCAGGCGGCGGCCGGCGTGGACGCGGGCAAGCACGTCTACCTGGCCAAACCCATCGCGGTCGATGTCCCCGGCTGCCAGAGCATCGGCGCCAGCGGCAAGAAAGCCTCGGGCAAGAAGCTCGCCTTCCTGGTCGACTTCCAGACGCGAATGGACCCGTTCTACATGGAGGCCCTGCGTCGCGTGCATGAGGAAAAGGCCATCGGCGATTTCACGTTCGGCGAGGCCACGTATCACGCAGGCGACCCGTTCACGGGCAAGTACCAGTTCTGGAAAGACAACGAGGCTTCGGCGGAGGGCCGCCTTCGGGCCTGGGGGCTCGACAAAGTCTTGTCCGGCGACATCATCACCGAGCAGAACATCCACACGCTGGACGTGATGAACTGGATCATGGGCGTGCCGCCGGTCTGGGCCGTAGGCACGGGCGGCCGCAAGTATCGGCCCGTCGGCACCTGCTATGACACGTTCAGTTGCCTGTTCCAGTATCCCAACAACGTCGGCATCACCTTCAGCTCCCGCCAGTCCGAGGGCTACGGCACGCAGGAAGGCATCCGCAACCGCATGTTCGGAACCCAGGGCATTCTGGAGACCGAATACGGCGGCCAGGTGCTCATCCGCGGCAAGAACTTCTATCGCGGCGGCAAGTCGCCGGGCATCTATCACGAGGGCGCCGTCGCCAACATCAAGGCGTTCCACGAGAGCATCGCGAACGGCAACTTCGAGAATCCGACCGTCGAGCCCAGCGTCCAGAGCAATCTGATCACGATCCTCGGGCGGACCGCCGCCTATGAGACCCGCATGGTCACCTGGGACGAGATGATGAAGAAGAACGAGAAGCTCGAAATCGACCTCAAGGGTCTCAAGGCGTGACAGCCACGCATCCGGGAGGCAAACCATGGAACACAACGAGATCACCCGCCGTCGCATCCTGGCGACGGCGGCCGGGGCCTTCGCGGGTCTGACGATCCTGGGCGATTCCCCGCTCTCCGCCCAGGAAGCGAACCAGTCGAGAGGGCGAAGAGGTCCGAGGGGCTTCAGACTGGGCGTGTGCGACTGGACGATCGGCAAGCGAAGCGATCCGACGGCCTTCGCCCTGGCCAAGAAGATCGGCCTCGACGGCGTGCAGGTGGACTTCGGGGGCGGCCCCGACCAGGACCCGCCGCTGTTCGATCCGGAGCTTCAGAAACGCTATCCGCCAGAGGTCGAGTCGCAGCAGATGCGGATCGCCTCGCTGGCGATGGGCGTTCTGAACGAGGTGGCCTACAAGAGCGACCCGAAGGCCGAGCGGTGGGTGGACAAGGCCATCGACGTCGCCCAGGCGATGCGGCAAAGGATCATTCTCCTGGCCTTCTTCGGCAACGGCGACCTCAAGAACGACGCTGCCGGCACCGACGCGACGGTGAGCAAGCTCAAGAACATCGCGGCCAAGGCGGAGAAGGCCAGAGTGACGCTCGGCATCGAGTCCTGGCTCAGCGCCGAGGAACTCATCGCCATCCTGGACAAGGTGAATTCGCCTGCCGTGCAGGTCTACTACGACGTCGCCAATTCACACAAGATGGGCTACGACATCTACAAGGAGATCCGTACCCTCGGTACACGGATCTGCCAGTTCCACGCCAAGGACTACGACGACCTGTACGGCAAAGGCTCGATCGATTTCGCCAAGGTCCGCGAGGCGATGGACGAGATCGGCTATCGCGGCTGGCTCGTGATGGAAGGCGTGAAGATGCCGCTGGGCGTCGAGGAGAGCTGCCGCTACGACGCGGAGTACCTGAGGACCGTATTCCCGAGAAGAGTAGGATGAGGACTGAAATCCGAAGCACGAAAGGCAGGTATGACGATGAGATCGAGAAGCATGCTTGCGATGCTGGTGGCGTTGTTCTGGACCGCCTTGGCCGTTGCGACCCCGCTGGACGACTATGTCGCCAAACCGGACGCCAGTTACACCTATAGCCTGGCCAAGACTATCGACAACCCTCTCGGCAAGGTCTACATCCTCGACATGAAGTCCCAGACCTGGCGGACCGAGAAGGAAGTGGATCGGACGCTCTGGCAGCACTGGGTGACGGTCATCGTCCCCAACGGCGTCACCGCCGACACCGCCATGCTCTGGATCAACGGCGGCGCCAACCGCGCCACGCCCCCCTCGGGCCCCGACGGCATGCTCACCCAGATCGCATTGCAGAGCCGGACCGTCGTGGTCGATCTCAAGACCGTGCCCAACCAGCCCCTGGTCTTCAGCGACGATCCCGGCAACCAGCGATCCGAGGACGCCATCATCGCCTACACCTTCGACAAGTTCGCCCGAACCGGCGACGGGACCTGGCCGCTCCTGTTGCCCATGGTCAAAAGCGCCGTGCGGGCGATGGACACGGTCCAGGACTTCGTCCCCAAAGCCACCGACGGCAAGCTCAAGATCAACCGGTTCGTCGTCTCCGGCGGCTCCAAGCGAGGCTGGACCACGTGGCTGACCGCCGCGGTGGACAAGCGAGTCCGCGCGATCGCCCCGTGCGTGATCGACGTGCTGAACATGGACGAGCAGATGCGTCACCACCTGGCGGCCTACGGCTTCTATTCCACCGCGATCGCGGATTACCAGGACAAGGACGTCTTCAGCAAGCTCGACACGCCGGAAGGCCAGAAGCTCGTCGGGATTGTGGACCCGTACGAGTACCGCGACCGCTACACGATGCCCAAGTTCCTCCTGAACTCCTCCGGCGACCAGTTCTTCCTGCCGGACTCGGCCCAGTTCTATTTCAAGGACCTGCCCGGCTCGAAGTACCTGCGTTACCACGCGAACACCGACCACGGGCTCAAGGACTCGGACGCCGACAAGGCCCTGCTCGCCTGGTACCTGGGGATTCTCGCCGGACGCGAGCTGCCGCAGTTCTCCTGGAAGGCAAGCGAGGCCGGACACATGACCGTCACGGCCGAAACCCAGCCCACCGAGGCAATGCTCTGGACCGCGACCAATCCGAACGCGCGGGACTTCCGCCTCGAAACGATCGGCAAGACCTGGACGAGTGCGCCTCTGCCCGACATCGGCAGCGGCGCCCACGTTTACGATGCCAGCGTGCAGGTCCCCGAAAAGGGCTGGACCGCGTACTTCGTCGAACTCCGTTTCGACTCGGGCACGTCGGTCCCCTACCGATTCAGCACGGAGGTCCGCGTCGTTCCGGACACGCTGCCGCATCTGGATAAGCTGAAGGCCGCAGCGAACTAGGCGTTGGAGGACCGAAACTTGGTGGGAGCTGACTCATTCGCCGTCCTGGCGGCAGGGACGTCCGACCCAGTCGGCCCGGGGATTCCCCTGATCATTCTGGCCGTCGGGATTGTGATCGTCATCGGAATGATCGTCGTGCTCCGCGCCAACGCGTTTCTGGCGTTGATTGTCGCGGCCATGGTCGTCAGTCTGATGTCGCCGGGGCCCGTCGGCGAGCGCGTCAGCCGAGTCGCCACCGCGTTCGGGATCACGGCGGGCAAGATCGGCGTGGTCATCGCCCTAGCGGCCATTATCGGGGACTGTCTGATCGCCTCCGGTGCGGCAGATCGCGTCGTGCGGATGTTCGTCGGGCTCTTCGGCCAGAAGCGGTGCGAAGTGTCTTTGATGGCCAGCGGTTTCGTGCTTTCGGTTCCGGTCTTCTTCGACACGGTGTTCTACCTGCTCCTGCCGTTGGCGCGATCGATGCATCGCCAGACCCGCAAGAGCTACCTGCTCCTGATCCTGGCGATGGGAGCCGGCGCGTCGATTACGCATTCCATGGTCCCGCCGACTCCCGGCCCCCTGATCATCGCCGAGACCCTCGGCGTCAACCTGGGCGTGATGATCGGCATCGGGCTCTTGTGTTCGCTCCCCACCGCCTTTGTGGTCCTGTTGCTCGTTCGCGCGGTTGCCGCCAGAATCGAGATTCCCATGCGAGCCCTCGACGGCGGGCGTGCGGAGTCGGAGCCCCTGCCGGACGAGAGGCTTCCCGGCCTGTTCATGTCCCTCCTGCCCATCGTCCTGCCGGTGTTGTTGATCACGACCGACACCGTGGTCTCGTCGCTGGCCAAGGGCACCGAGGCGGATTCGCCTCTCAAGACCGCCGCGGGCTGGACCGCCCTGCTGGGCAATCCCAACCTGGCGATGATGCTCTCGGCCGCCGTCGCTCTGCACGTGCTGTGGCATCACCGCAAGCCCGGCCGCGAGGGCCTGGCCAAGATGATCGAGACGTCGCTGATGAGCGCGGGAGTCATCATCTTGATCACCTCGGCCGGCGGCGCGTTCGGCCTGATGCTCAAGGAGGCGCAGATCGGCGCGGCCATCCGCGATCTGTCCGTCGGCGGCGCGACGCCGCTGGGCGGACTGAAGCTGCTGCTGATGGGGTTCTTCGTCGCGTTTCTCATCAAGTTCGCCCAGGGCAGCAGCACGATCTCGATGATGACGACCTCGGCGATGATGGCGACGCTCATTCCTCCGGCCGACGTCCTGGGCTACCATCCGGTGTACATCGCCTGCGCCATCGGCTTCGGCGCCCAGTGCGGCAACTGGATGAACGACTCGGGCTTCTGGGTCTTCGCCAAGATGGGCGGCCTGACCGAGATCGAGACGCTCAAGACCTGGACCGTCACGGTGAGCAGCACGGCCCTCATCGGCCTGGTCTTTGTGATCCTGTTTGCGACAATCCTGCCGCTGACGTGAGGTGCCTGATTGAAAGCACTGCTCTATACGAAACCCTATACCTTCGAGTATACGGACGTTCCCGATCCGACGTGCGGCGATGAGGACGTCCTGGTACGGGTCAAGGCCTGCGGCATCTGCGGGTCCGACGTCGCCGGCCACACGGGCAAGACGGGCCGGAGGCTGCCCCCGCTGATCATGGGCCATGAGGCCGCCGGCATCATCGAACGAGTGGGCCGCAAGGTCACCGACTTCGCCCCCGGGGATCGTATCTGCTTCGACTCGACGGTCTACTGCAATCAGTGCTCCGCGTGTAAACAGGGTCTGTTCAACCGCTGTGTGAAGCGCCAAGTGCTCGGGGTCTCGGTCCCCGAGTTCAAACGCGATGGGGCTTTCGCCGAGTTGCTCATAGTGCCGCGCTGGATCTGCGCCAAGCTCCCGGAGAGCATGTCCTTCGTGCAGGCCTCGCTCCTGGAGCCGGCTTCCATCGGCATGCACGCCGCCGGCCGAGTCCCGATCGGGCCCGCCGACACGGTCGTCGTCATCGGGGCCGGCACGATCGGCCTGTTCATCCTACAGGCCGCCAAACTCCGCGGCGCAAAGACCGTCGTCGCCTGCGACCTCAACGAGTTCCGGCTCGACCTGGCCAGGCAGGTCGGCGCGGATGTCTGCCTCCATTCCGGCAAGACCGATCTGCGGCGTGAAATCCTCACGCTGACCGAAGGCCGCGGCGCCAACGTCGTGCTGGAAGCGGTCGGCTTGGCCGAGACCTTCGCCCAGGCGGTCTCTATAGCCAGGACAGGCGGATACGTCGTCGCCGTCGGCAACCTCCAGAAAGAGGTCGAGTTCAATCTGCAGGAACTGGTCTCGCGGGAGCTGACCTTCACCGGCTCCTATGCCAGTTCCGGCGAGTTTCGAACCTGCATCGACCTGATCGCGTCGGGCCGGATCAACGTCGCCCCGCTGGTCAGCGAAGTATTGCCGCTCAGAGATGGTCCGGCGGCCTTCAAGCGATTGCTCGATGGCAAAGAGAACCTGCTGAAGATCGTGTTGGAGCCGTAGCGGTTTGTAGTGACGCCGTAAGGCGTTATCCGGATATGCCCTGACGGGCACACTACGAACAGGGCAACTTGGAGAATCAAAGATGGAAAATCTCTTCGATCTGTCGGGCAAAGTCGCAATCGTCACGGGAACCAGTCGGGGCC
>JAAYVJ010000335.1 GCA_012517265.1 Planctomycetota bacterium
CCCGGCGTCGTCGACGTGAAAGATGACGACGCGGGAGCCGCGCGGCCAGCCCAGCCGTTCGGCGTACGTGGGTTGTTCGGAACCCGCCGCGGCATATCCCACCGAGGCCACACAGACCGCCAACATCGTACAGAGACGACCGTTCACAGGCATTCGATCCTCCTTCTGCTCTTTAGCTCTTCACGGAATCGCGGGGATCGTCGGAGCCGGCGGAGCGGCACGCCCGAAGCGATCGTGCAGAGGGAGTTTATCGCGTTGCGGCCTCCGGCTTGAACGCGAACGAGGCGTTCGCTTGCGGGACCGGACGCTACGCGGGGGCGTGCAACGCCCCTCCACGCTGGTGGCCCAAAGCGCAAAACTCCCGACGCGAAGCGTCGGAATCCGTATCCGTTTGTCTCCACAATTCCGTGAAGAACCTTTTCTTTCGACGTGACATAGATCAACTCGATGTCTGCGAAGACACGTCAATCAGAACCGCCGCGGGGCTATTTGTCCAGCGATTTCGCCAGTTCGGCGATGCGGATCTCCAGCCGCTTGATCTCCCGGGCGAGACTGTTCCTGTGAACCATCTGCCAGGCGAAGGCCTTCACCAGGACCAGGAGGTTGACGAAGGCCAGGAATCCCGTCGCGTACAGGATCTGATCCCTGGTCTGGTCGGCCCTGAAGAACGCAACGGCGCAGAGGATCGCCCCGATCAGGAAGGCCAGGCCGACGATCCAAATCAGCACCGCAGTCGACCGCATGCGGCGGCTGTAGAACTCCCCCATCATCGATCGAATCGTGCCTTCGCGCGAATCGTCGTACATATCGTCCATCATCTTCTGGATATTCGGCGTATTCATTTTGTCTCCTTTTTCCCGGCTGTTCCCAGCCACAAGGACTTCAGTTCATTTCTCGCCGCGTACAAGCGGGACTTGACCGTCCCCGGCGGCACGTGCAGAATCGCGGCGATATCGGCGATCCCGAACCCCTCGAGATAGTGGAGCGTCAGGACGGTCCGACTGGCGTCGGAGAGCCGGGGCAGAACGCTCTGGAGGTCGGCGGCCTCGACGGCCTCCTGTTCCTCGGCGTTCCCCGCCTCGTGGTCGAGGTCCGACGGCAACCGCCTCATCCCGACCTTTCGCCCGATCCAGTCGTCGGCCTTGTTGGTCACGATCCGGTACGCCCAGGAGGCGAACCGAGCCGGGTCGTTCAGACGCGAGATGCCCCGAACGATGGCCAGCCAGCTCTCCTGGGTCACGTCCCAGGCGGCTTCCGGATCGCCCGTCAGCCGCAGCGCGTAGCGCCACAGGCGTCGCTGCCACCGAGAGACGAGCTTCTCCATGGCCGGGCGGCTGCCGTCCTGGCAATCCATCACCAGCAGTTCGTCAACGAGTTGTTCCCGGGAATCCTGCATCTGTATATTGAGTCTGTCATACCGCCCGGCCGGTTCATTGCCACGCAGAAAAACCGACAGAATTCAGCACGTGGGCAGGATACATGATCGAGGTTGCACGAGCATTATGGCCTGGTCGCGTTCGCGGCGTGCGTTTATCGCTTTAGGGATACCAGCGGGAAGCGGGGACAGGCCTGACACGGAGCATGGGTCGTTCGTCGTCGACCAGAGCCCCTCGCGTCGCCGACCTATGCGACGGAGGCTCTTCCTGAGGCCTGCGATGCACGAGCTTCATAGCGAGTACGAGCGAAGGATGGTTCTCTCGTGCTCCTGCCCCGCCGGTACCCGCAAAGGTCGGGTAGGCCTGGGCGGTTGCCCGCCCAGGCCCCCCACGGATCCGGACTTGTGGGATTGCCACATCCGGCTCTTCGAATCAAGGATTCGCTGCGGATCGGTAGATCGAATGGACCACTCTCGGGCGAGGCAGC
>JAAYVJ010000336.1 GCA_012517265.1 Planctomycetota bacterium
CCTCTCGACGCATAGTAGCATCCGCACCGGTGATCCCGCGTCGGAACGTCATTCACGACGACGCCCAGAACGGTGGCGTCGACGCTGCTGAGAGCCTCGTACGCCTGAATCGCGGTCTGACGCGTGGAAATCTCCGCATGCAGAACAAGGACCGCGGCATCGCACAACGCCGCGAGAATCAGCGCATCCGTCACAAGGGTCGCTGGCGGCGAATCGATCAGAATTCGGTCGTACTTCCCGGTCACGGTCGCCAGCAGATGGAAGAACCGTTCGCTGTTGAGGGCCTCCGCGGGATTGGGCACCTCCGGGCCGCACGTCAGGACATCGAGGTTCGCCAGTCCCGTGTGCTCGATCGCGTTCTCGACGCTCATCTCGCCCGCCAGAACCCAGCCCAGTCCCTTCGCTCGCCGATCGAGTGTGAAAATCCTGTGCTGCGTCGGGGAACGGAGATCGGCGTCGAGGATCAAGACGTGCTGGCCGGCTTGTGCCATGGCGATCCCGAGATTCGCGATGACCGTGCTCTTGCCCTCCCCGGCCGTCGGGGATGTGACCACAATGGTCCGTGCTTTCTCTTTGGGCGCTCCGAAGTAGATGGCCGTGCGGATGGTCCGAAAGGCCTCGGCCTCCCGGGAATCGGGGTTGATTCTCACTTTCTGCCCCCGGATCGCGGGGGTTTGTCTGGGCCAGCCCATGGCGGGAATGGCTCCCAACACCGGTACACCCAGCAGCGCCGAGATCTCCTGCGTCGAACGGACGTGCTGATCTCTCCATTCGCGGACGAAGGACAAGGCCATCCCTCCGCAAAGCCCTAGGCACAGCGATACGCCCATTGTCTTGGCCGCTTGAGGATGCGACGGCTTGGCCGACGGCTCTGCTCTCTCCAGAATATCCACGTTCATCATTCCAACTTCCGTGGTAACGTCGAGTCTCTGGATTGTGCTGTCCAGGAGGTCGCAGAGGCCCTTGGTCTGTTCATAGTCCGACTGCAGGAGTGTGTACTGGGCGATCTGGTTGTTCAATTGGACGGCCTCCCGACGTTGCTGTTCATACTGTTTCTCCAGTTCTTCGACTCTCCCCTTCGCGATTCGGTACTCTTGCTCCGCGAGCGCAACGACGGTCCTGGCGAATCCCGCATTCTGCTCATCCAAGCGTATCCGCATCCGTTTGATCTCTGCGTCCATGGCGAGGACCGCCGGGTGATCGGGCCGCAATCGTTGGAGGCTGTCCTCCCGATCTCGCTCCATCCGCGTCAACTCGTTGCGGACCACCGTGGTTTGATCGGGGGCCGGCCCCTGTCTGCCCCAGATCCAGTGCATCCCATTTCCAAGCTCGAAGAGGTCGGACGGCTTCTCCGCCAGCTCCCGGGCCGCGTTGCACCAGGAGGCCTTCTCCATCGCCTCCAGTTGCGCTTCGGTCAACGCCGCCGAAAGTCGTCCCAACCGCTGGACGATGATGTTGGTGTCTCGTTCCGTTCCCATGGCCAGGTCTTCGTTCTGCTGGCGGAACTCCATCATCCTCCCGAGCTTGGCGAGCAGTTCCTCGCTGCGTTTGCTTTTCTCGTCCTTGAGGACCCGGACCACTTCCCCGAAGGCGGTGCGCTTGTCCTGTTCGTTGGTGGTTATGTAGGCAGCCACGATCGCGTTGACGATATGCGCCGCCTCGTCGGGGTACACGGACGTGAAAGACACATTGATGATCTCGTCCTTCTTGCCCACGCTCACTTCCAATCCACCCCGGATGAGGAGGACGCGATTTCCAGAGGCAGCCAGCGTTCGGAGGTCCGCCATGCCGGGAGCATTGAGGGCGGCGCTGATGATCTCGGTCGACTGCAGACGTTCGGCCTGCGTGTAGATGTAGTTGTCCCAGCGGGTGATCATGCCGCTGGTGTCTCTCTCGAACACCTGCGGTCCGGCCTGCTCGACGCAAAGACGGGAGGTGCTTGTGTATCGCGGGGTCGCGTTCTGCAGATACAGGAGGCCGCCCGCCGATGCCAGAAGGCAGACCAGCAGAATCGTCCAGCGGCGTCGCCAGAGGATTTCAAACATGCTTCCGGAGAGACTCTCCAGGGATTGAATGACGGGGAGTCCCTCCGCCGGATGCGAGGACGTTCTGTCGATGGCAGTTTCCATAACTCCTCCGGCCCGCCGGCGCGCCCTATCTCTCAATCGCGATCCCACAGATCGTTGCCGGTCACGTAGACCCCCGCATTGATCCGAAGAAGATTGTGAATGGTGGTGTTCATACGTGTGCGGGGCGTGTGTTCAATGGCCACGACGTCTCCCGGACGAATCGCGGTGTTGAGGGCGTCTGTGAACTGATTCTTGTGAACGAGAGGAAAGGACACTCGAACGATGGCGCCTTCCCCGTCGAGACGGTACACCGTGGCATAGCGGGGATCCGCAACCGGATCCAGTCCTCCGGCAAATGCGATGGCCTGGGTCAGATTGTATTCGGCCGTCGGCGGATAGGGGAAATTGCCAGGGCGGCAAACCAGACCGAGAACGGAGAACAGCGGCACCTGGATTTGCTGGACCACCACCGTATCGCCTTCTTCGAGTGCCACATCCCGGAACGGTGTGTTCGTGCCCACAACAGGCAGAATGACGCCGGATTCCCCTGGTGTCGCGGAAGGAACATCGCCGGCCGGGGCATCCCCCCCTCGCACCACCCGAATGACGGCCGCGCCTGTTTCGACAATCCCCCCTGCTTCCGTCAGCAACGACACGAGAGTCATCTGGTCGGATCGAAGGGCGTAGACCCCGGGCTTCTGGACGGCCCCGGTGATATAGACCTTGGCCATCCTATATTCGGCGACCCGGACGAAGACCGACGGCTCCGCCACGACGATTTGTCGGTAGGCGGCCGAAACCTTGGTCTCGATCTCTGCCAGCGAACAACCGGCCACCTTCACTTCTCCGATGGCGGGCAGCCTGACGGTCCCCTCTTCGCCGACTCTGCACAGATGGGGAGAATCGGCCTCCCGTCCTTGCTGGGCGTTCTGCAATTCGCCGGCAGTGATCGCTCTGAACAGAGCGGGCATTGCGAACTCCAGTACGTCGCCAGGCACCACGCGATAGGGGCCCGTGCACAACTGGGCCTTACGCACGCGGTTCACGTCCACGGCCGATTCCACGCGACCGGCTCTCGCGAACGCAGCGAGCTGCGACGCGTTCGGCGCTCGGACATGGTCGGCGCAACCCGCCAGACTCGCCGCCAGCACCGCGATCAGGAAGCCCCCCCACGTCGCTTCAGCACGCCACGTCCAAAACCGAGGCATGATCCCCACCTTCGTCACGCCCGACTGCCCCCCTATGCGAATGACGACTACCGGTGGAGCGTTCCCCTCCGGCATCCCGTCTGGATCCGGAGGGCCTCGACATGTCGCCCGGTCCGCCGGTCGTCTTCAATGTTCTCTCTATCTAAGGGGCGCCGGCACACGTCCTCAATAGGCAAAATCCAGCCGGTGCCCTGGTCGTATTCCTGATCGTCATTTGCGTATTTGTCTACCCAGGACCTCGGCCTTACTCGAAAGTGATTACGCCCCGAGCCGAACAACTCGGAAGGAGGGTTCGCATGGATCGTGCCCCGCCTTTCTCTTGCCGGGGGGGCAGAGGATTCTCCTCTTCCTGCTCAGGTCGGTTTTTTTTGCGCGTTTTCTCATGCTTTTGAGCTTGCTTGGACGACAACTGAATTGGTATAAGATCAACGTCTTGGGGGTTCTGAAGATGGTCACCGCGGGTGCTTGTGTTGGGTCACCTCGAGGGGAGCCGGTGTAGGGTTACTGTCTGGTTCCGTTTACGGTGAAAGGAATTCGTCGTGTTCTGTACCCAGTCTCCGTCTGTGCACGCGAGCCGCGGCTCGCAAGGGTTCTTTCTTTCGTTTGCCATCTTGATCGCTCTGCCGCCGCTTGCCGGGTTCCTCGCCACAGCGAACGCCGCAACCTATTATGTTGATGTCGACAGTGTGGGCGGTCCCGCCTCGGACAGCAATCCCGGCACGATCAGCCGTCCATTCAAGACGATTGGCCGGGCCCAGGAGGCGGTCCGTGGCACGCACGGAAACACCGTCTACATCCGCCAGGGCGTCTACTGCCTCTCGGAGACGCTGCACCTCACGGCCGCGGATTCCGGCGGTCCCGGGGCTCCGAACGTCTACGCCGCGTTCTCCGGCGAGCACCCCTCGATCAAAGGAAGCGTCTGCATACCCGCCGGCCAGTTCGTCGCACATTCGGGCAACATCGTGAAGGCCAATCTGGCCTCCTTCGGCGTAACGGCCGTGCCCCAATTGTTCATGAACGACCGGCGGCTCGTTCCGGCCCGATACCCGAACTACATCGAGCCCGACTTCAACGCGGTCGATCCCTTCGCCGGCAGCTTTCTCCACGTCGCCTCCGACACGAAGGCTTCGACCACCCGTTTCAAGTACGTCAACTCGGAGGTGGACCCTTCGCGATGGACGAATCTCCAGAACGGTCGGGTCAACGTCTTCCCCACGCCGAACTACGGCAACTGCATCCTGGGGATCAGCTCGATCGATCCGGCGGCCTCCACTGTAACTCTTGCGACGGCATCGGATTACAGCATCGTAGCCTACGATCGCTACTACTTCGAGCACATCTTTGAGGAGCTGGATGCTCCAAACGAGTGGTATTGGGACAAGGCCAGGCAGGTCCTGTATCTCTATCCCGAGCACGCCCTCACGAGCAATGATTTGATCACGATTCCTCGCGTGAACTACACGATCTTCCTCCAAGGCGCCAAATACGTCGAATTCCGGGGGCTCAGGGTGGGTGAAGCCCACGAGCAAGCCTTCATTCTGCACTACTGCGACTCAGTCGCCATCAAGGACTGCGAGATCCTCAACAGCGGGTCCGAAGGCGTCGGCGTATGGCTGTCCAAGAACATCCGCGTCGAGGACTGCGACATTCACGCGACCGGTTCCTGGGGGATCTACGTGGCGGTCGACGACAGTTGGTTCAAGTCGCTCATCAACGGCAACTGCATCTTCACGGGCAACACGATCCACGAAACGGGCGAGATCCTGAAAGCCCGCGGCATGGGAATGCGTCTGCTCTCGGTCGGGACGACCGCGTCATGGAACCACATTTACAATGTGGCCCGCGCCGGCATCGAGATCAAGGGCAACGACAATGTCGTCGAGTACAATTACATCCATGGTGTCAACCGGGAAACGCAGGACTCCGGCTCGATCTATGGATACGGCGGAAGCTGGGTCAAGCGGGGCAACATCATCCGCCACAACTACCTTCAGGGGTCCGGCGGCTATGGCCGCGAAGGAAGCACCTGGCAGTCCCCCTGCATGACGATGGGCATCTACCTCGATGATTTCGCCAGCGGCACGCACGTCTACGGCAATACCATCACCGACAGCTATCGGGATGCGATCAACGTCCACAGCGGCCGCGACAACATCATCGAGAAGAACACCATCATCGAAACGGAGAACCTCTGGAACGTCGCCTTCAAAGCCTGGGACCGCACAAATCCGACGCTCGATCCCATGTGGGCGCAGCTCCAGGACATCAAGAGGAGCGCCAACGGATGGGATGGCGCCAAGTACTTCAGCAAGTATCCCGAGCTGAGCACAATTACCGAGGCCCACCCACCCCAGGACAAGATCATGTGCGGCAACGTGTTCCGCGACAATATCATCGTCTGGTCCCAACCGGTGGACATCGACTTATACAGGGAATCGTGGCTGGATTACCCCACGACCATCATCAACAACAACTATGTCTGGAGCGGCGGCAACCCGATCATCGTCCGCGTTCGCGGCGTCCGTCAAAGCTGGGAATACTGGAAATCTCTGGGGTTCGACTGCGACAGCAAGAATGTAGCGGTGAACAACAGCGTGCCTCCAAGCGACTACATGCTCCTGGTGAACACCGAAAAGACAGCCCGGACCTTCCATCTGGGCAGCCAATCCTACCGCGACGTGGAGGACCATCTCATCTCGGGCTCGATCACGCTGCAGCCCTTTGAATCCAAGGTGCTCTTCACCAGCAAAGGCGGCTACGCCCTGGCCGTCACCGCGATCAATGGCACCGTGGCCAAGAGCCCGAACAAGGCGACTTACGATCCGGGCACAGTCGTGACGCTGCAGGCGACGCCCGACGCCGGCTACAAATTCGTCGGATGGTCGGGAGCTGTGACAGGGGCGACCAACCCGGCAACGCTGACCATGAACGCGAGCAAGTCGGTCGTCGCGAATTTCGAGCCGCTCGTGCCGGCCTATACGCTGGCCATCGGCTATGCGAACGGCACTGTGACCAAGAGCCCCAACAAGAGCACCTACTCACCCGGCGAGGCCGTCGCACTTCAGGCGACGCCGAACTTCGGCTACGTTTTCTCCCACTGGTCCGGCGACATCTCCGGCACAGACCCTGCGACGACAGTCACAATGAACAGCAGCAAGGTAATCTCCGCGAACTTCACCCCCATCGCATCACCGCCCATGGGATATAGCCTGACGGTCAACGCAGTGAACGGCTCGGTCGCCGCAAGTCCCAGCAAGGCCACCTACAACCCCGGCGAAACAGTGACCCTCCAGGCGACCGCGAACTCAGGTTACACATTCGCCGGCTGGTCGGGCGATGCGTCCGGATCCGCCAATCCGCTCATACTCACGATGAACGGCGACACAACCGTCACGGCGGACTTTGCCGCCGGCGGAGCAGAGACCGCATACACCCTCACTGTGATCACTTCCGGCGGGGGAAAGGCGTTCTGGAGCCCGACGCGCGCCACGTATGCCCCCGGGCACACGGTCATTCTCACCGCATTAGCCAACTACGGCTACGTCTTCACCGGCTGGTCGGGCGACGTCATCGCCAAGAGCGGATCGACGTCGATCGTGATGAACGGCAACAAGACCGTAACCGCGAGTTTTGCGCCGGTCGGCGGATCTTCGACGCACACGCTGACCGTCCATGCAACCAACGGCGTCGTGTCGACGAGTCCCAGCAAAGCGAGTTATGACGTCGGGGAAACGGTGACGCTCCAGGCGACGCCCAGTCCCGGGTACACGTTCGCCGGTTGGTCGGGCGACGCCACGGGGATCGCCAACCCAATCACGGTCGCCATGAACAGCAACAAGGTTGTTGCGGCGAACTTCACCGTCATCGCCAGCGATGGCGACAGCAGCGGCGACGGCGGGTACACTCTGGCCCTCAGCGCGACCAACGGTCAGGTATCGTACACCCCTCAGAAGGCAACCTATCAGCCGGGTGAACGGGTGTACCTTACAGCGATCGCGGATCACGGCTATCTCTTCAGCGGCTGGTCGGGCGATCTCGCCAGCAAGAACAGTGCGACCTCGATCCTCATGGATGGCAGCAGGTCCATCGTGGCCAACTTCACGCCGCAGCGGTTCACGCTGACCCTCAAGGCGGCGGGCGGCTCGGTTGTACCGACGCCGAATAGACTCACCTACGACTACGGCGAGGTCGTTACTCTCCAGGCGACGCCAAACGCTGGCTACAGCTTCGTCGGTTGGGCGAGCGATGCCTCGGGAACTGAGACGTCCACCGCAATTACGATTGTCAAAAACATGACCGTGACCGCGAAGTTCACGCTCGGAAACTGAGCCATGTCGACGCCGACCGACGGCATGTTCGACGCCGGCGCATCAGGGGAGGGGTATGGCTCAATCGAAAGAGGGCTGCAACCCAGGATCGCAGCCCTCTTTTTCATTGATGGATACATCGACAGGAGGTCAGCGGCCGCTGCCCGCCCCGGCGGACCTGGTCTGTTCCAGACGGCGGATCTGTTCGGCGACCTGAGAGGCCAGTTTTTCATTGCCGGCCGCTCGCGCCGTCTGAAGCGCGTCGTCCAGCGCGCGGGAAGCCTTCTCGAACTGGCCTGTCTGGGCGTACTCGACGCCCAGATATACGAGAGCCTCCGCGTTGCCGACTTCTCGCTGAAGGATATACTGCCATTGGGCGATCGCCTGGTCGTGGCGTCCCAGACGGCCCAGGGTGATCGCCAGGTTGTGCCGGATCGCGGTGTTCGATGGGTCCAGCTCCACCGCCTTGGCCAGATGCACCAGCCCTTCCGGAAGCGAGCCCTTTGTGCACAGGGCCAATCCGAGATTGCCCTGCGCCATGACGTAGTCCGGCTTGGTCTTCACCGCGAGCCGATAGTGTTCGATGGCCTGATCGATTCGCTTGTCCTGCTCCAAAACGAGCGCAAGGTTGAAATGCGCCTCGTGGTCGTCGGGTCTCAATCGCACGGATTCCTGCCACTGCTTGATCGCCTCGGACCGATTCCCCATGCGGAACATCGCCACGCCGAGGTTAAAGTGCGCCTCGCCGCTGTCCGGCGCGATCTCCACCGCCTTGCGCAGGTTGAGCACCGCATCGGTCAGATTGCCCGCGCCGAGTTGGCCGACGCCCAACTGAATGCGAATCTCCGCGTCCTGAGGCTTGATCTGGGCCGCCTCGGAAAGCCTGCGAACCGCCTCGTCATACTGCCGAAGTCCGAACAGGGCCAACCCCAGATGGTGCAGGGCGTCCGCATTCTTCGGATTCAGTTCCAAGGCCCTGCGCGCCTGGCGTTCGGCCCCCTGGTAGTCGTTCGATTTGAGGAACTCCCAGGCCGCTCGGGCATAGGAGACATCGTTGACGAACTGTTCCCGTATGCGCGCGATCGCGCCGGGCGCGGCGTTGACGAACTCCGGGATATTGGCCGCCCGGTCAGGGGAGGTCAGATGATCCAGGACGACCGCAGGGGTGCTCTCGCCGTTCTCATCGATGTGGGTCAGATAGAGGCGTGTGTAAGCCGAATCCGGCTTACCGGAAAACACGAGCCACTTCCCGTTCGGGGAGAAGCTGTGCCAGGAGTTCATCCGCGGTGTGTTGGCGCGAAGCCTTCGGGCCTGGCCGCCCTCGGCGGGGATGATGTACAGCTCGCTGTCCGGCTGGAGGAGCATGTAGTTCTCCGCCCTGCAAAAGACGATCCACTTGCCGTCCGGCGAGAACTTGGGAAAGAAGTTGCTCTTGCCGTTGAAGCTGGCGCCCGCCAGGGGCTCTGGTTTGCCCCCCTTGCCGTCGTTGAAGGGGATCTTGTACAGATTGAACTTGAAGGGCTTTCCCTCCTCGAGGAATTCCCGACAGTCCTCTGGGCTCAGGAGCACCCGCCTCTCGCTGCCGGCGGTTCGCAACTGGTACGCCTCGCGGGCGGCAAAGACGATGTACTTGCCGTCGGGGCTCCAGGTCGCGTTGCTTTGGACGAGGTTCGGATCGTCCGCGCCGGGCAGCGACTGGAAGCTCCCCGTCTTCCTGTCGTGGACGCACAGAATGCCCTTGACCGGGAAAAACAACTGCGAGAACTCCATCCCGGGCTTAGGAACGAATACCGACTCGTCCTTGACCGTGCTGATCACGTATCGCCCGTCGGGCGACACCTGCGAAAGAAGCCCGTAGGTCACTTCGCCTGGCGTGCGCTTGTAGTCGCCCCAACTGATGATCGCGTCCCGATCGAGAACCATCTGCGAGGCGACCCGGACGATCGCGTACGACCCCTTGTCGTTGGCGTAGTCGATGTCCATGCCCAGGATCGAGCCGTCGGCGGAGAAGGAATGGCAATTGCCGCAGACCGGCAGTTTCTCCAGCACCACCGGCGGCTGCGTGGCCGAGGAGATCGCTCCGAAACGCCATCGGATCCGCGATGGGTCCTTGACCGCCTCCACAAAGGGCAGATTCACCTCGCGGTAGAACAGAGGCGCCCCGACCTTGTCCGCGGACGTCGCGATCGTGACACGGCTCGACGAGAGGATCTGCGACGGCGCGTCGCGACGGACGCCGACGACCGTCACCACGGCCGGTTTGTCCACGGATCGCCTCTTGATCTCCTCCCAGGCCGACGGCGGGGGTCGCCATTGAGGCTCGTTCACAAGACCGTCGATCCGCCTGCCGCCGTCGGAGAACTCGACCGTGACCAGCCAGAGATTCGAACGCTCGTCCCCGTCCTTCCAGCGAAATAGAGGAGCCGGAATCTCCGGTGGGAACAGAGTCTCGTCCGATGGATAGTCAACCGCAATTCGTTGCGTCCGCCCCGCGTTGGCGAGGGCCGCCAGGATGTCGTCCGGCTTCACGCCGCCAGAAAGGAACCGGAGCAGACAGACCCCCCCTATCGTGCCTGCGGCAACCAGTCCAATCCCCACACTTCGAACCGATTTCTGCATAGGCCTTCCGTCGATTTCCCCCATGGACCCGACGAGACGCATCTGCACAAGCGATGTTCATGTTACCGCGCAAGGGGGTGCGATTACAAGACCCGCCGACCCGAAACGGACGGATCTTCTTCCTGCCGGGCGTCTCGCCCCTCTATCGTCTGGACGCCGCATGGAATTCCACGCGACAGAAGGGACGTCAGTTGCCGGCACTGCCCGGCGAAGGGACGGCAGCGACCCAATTGCCAGGGTCGTTGCCATAGGCGTGGAGATCGACCCGGCTTAGCGACTTGCCCCTGCCGTCCGCGTCGGCTGGCCAGGGGTCCGCGCCGCCGGCGAAGTCCTGCGGATGCGCGCCGTCGCTGTACACCACGCGATCCACGCGAATCCAGAAACGCGATCCATCGTCGTCCTGACCGCCGGGCTTGCTCAGTTGAAGCCGCTGGGTGTCGTCGGCCAGCTTGCCGGCGCCCCAGGACAGGACCCGTGCAGCGGCCGGGACTGCGTACTCCGCGCGAAGGCGGTCTGCATCCGCCGTCAGCACGAGTCGCTCGCCCGGCGCCAGGGTCACGGGGGGATCGCACGGGAACAACAGCTCGATGTCGGGGTCCTCCGGGTCATCCCTGAAGCACCAAGGGACCCCTTTGTCCGCGTCGTACAGGACGACAGGGCTCCCGCTGATATTGGCCAGTTCGACATACTCCGCATCGGACGCGTCGGCTGGGTGGTACAGGATCTCGCTGATGACTACCGGCCCTGCGACAGGCTCGCCGTTCGCCTGCCCCGGCGTGGGCTCGCTCAGAGGCACGAAGTTGTATGCGCCCGTACTCTTCTGCCACAGTCCCAGGGAGACGCCCTTCTCCGAGGCGTCGAACTTCTCCTTCTCGCTGTAGCCTGTGACGACCCCGGCCAAGCCGGAGTGCAGATAGACGGTCTCGCCGTCCTTGCTGAGCCCGAAGGGTTCGGCGCAGCCTGGATCCGAGGCATTGCCGAAGTGCTGGTCCTGAGAGAAGACGAGATAGCCGCCGGCGGGGATTGTCGTGCCGTCGGCGACTCTGTACTTGGTCAGGTCGCTGCCGTCGTCGCTGAGGAACCAGCCCGAAAGGTCGATGGCCTGGCCGGTCGTGTTGAATAGTTCGATCCAGTCCGATCCGTTGGCGGGAGGATTGGCCATCAGCTCGTTGATCACGACCGAGCCGGGCTGTGGAATCCGCCCGCTGTCGTCTGTGCCGGGAGATCCGCCTGCCTTGGCGCTAGATCGCCAGGCGGCCTTGCTGCCGGGATCGGTCGCGGACCGCGGATCGCGAGCCGTCAGAGAGAAACCCGCCCCGTCGGTCAGGTCGAACCAGTCGTCCTGATACGTGAAGCTCTGAATGACTGCTCCGGCTGCGTCGACCAGTTCCAGTTTCTCGCCGCCGTTGTCCAGGCTGCCCGAGCACTGTCCGACCAGCGGCAGCGTGCTGCCGTATCGGGCCATGAAGGCCGAGATGTCCCGGGCCACCAGACAGTACGCGCCGGCCCGCAACTCGTACTTGGGGAACGTGAACGAAATCCCCTTGGAGAATCGGACCATGGCCAGGTTGATCGGCTCGGAGCCGACGTTGGCCAGCTCGACGTACTCGGCGTTGGGATCTCCCGCCGGGTGGTACATGATCTCGTTGATCCGCAGATTCTCGGCGACCGGCCCGACTCCATAGACCGCCTCGTTCAACGCGCTCCAGGTCGAGCCGCTCAGAACGCGGGCCTTGACCACGACACTTTGCGACAGGGCGACCGGCCCGGCGTACTTGACCGCGGTCGGAGAGGCGCCGCTGGGGGCGCCGGCCGCGCTCTGGCCGCAGACGAGTTCCACGGAGAACAGGAAGTCCGAACTCGTCGTGGACTGGTTCATCGCCTGGACGGCCAGGACATTCTGGCCCAGTTGCAGCTTCTTGACGGAGGCCGAGACATCGAAAGCCTCGAAGAGCACCGCCGCGGCGTCGGGGTTCTGCGCGTTGGCGGCCGAGTTCCACGTCGGATCGCCCGTGAAGTTCTTTCGGGCGATCTCTGTTCCGTTCAGGTAGACGATGAACCCGTCGTCATAGCGGACGTTCAACGTGAGGCTCGTCAGATCGGTCAGAGCGGCCACCGTGGTCGTGAAGGGAATCCGGATGTAGCAGCTCGCGTTGCGGGAGTACATCGGAGTCTGGACGTTGATGCCGATCAGGGATTCAAAACCGGTGCTCCGCTCGAAACCGACGCCGCCGACGCCGCTGATCCAGGAGGAGTCGTCGAATGCCTGTCCGCCTTTCCAGGCATCCGAGACCGCGGCGGTGGGGATCAGGACTCGTTTGGCCGCGTTCTCCGCAATGAGCACAGCCCCGGAAACGGCCTGCGGCACGGCCCCTGGGACTCGCGGATCGCTGCCGTCCAGGGTGTACCAGATGACCCCGGCGGCGCTCTGCATGGACAGGCTCGCGCCGACCGCGGCGTGGCCTCCATGTTGATTCTTCCCATTCACGCTGAAGACCGGGGCGTCGATCGTCGGGTACAACCCGCGAGAGCGGAACTGGGACAATGCGATGCCCGTGCGACGCGGAAAGTAGTCGGTCAGAAGACGGTTCTTTTCGGGAATCCAGAAGTCGTCACGCGTGTAGAGTTCGTAGGGACCCGAGCTGTACGGGTGCACGTCCCGCCGGTAATCCCCCCAGCGGGCAGATTCCGCGATCACCGCCGTCTCGATCTCATTGACCCGCGTGAGGTATCGCTCGGCATTGCGTTCGGCGGTCAGGGCGCCATCGTTGAAGAGGTGTCTCTGAACGCGGTCGCCGAATCGAATGCGAAACTCCTCGATCCCGCTGAGCGTGGTGAACAGCCCGGTGGGGTCGGAGGCGGGGGAATTGCCGTTCTGGGTTGTGCTCTCGCAGACGTGCTCGCCGTCCCAGACGTAGAATCGCCATGGCCTCCTATCGGGACCGCCGCCCGCCGCCCGCCAGTTGCCGTCGGTCTTGAGATCGACGTTGCCGGCGAACAGGTTCAGCAGGGTCCAGTCGATGAACTCGTCGATGTCGATCACTTCCTGGATCCGGGCCCAGTCCTTGCTCTGGACGATACTTCGCATCTCCTGCCAGGCCTGCGTGGTCCCACTCGTGGCCCGGCCTCCATTGATGGCGTCAATCCGGTCGGGATCCCCGCCGTTGTAGGCGGCGTAGTGCTCCGAAACCGGCCGTTCCTGGAGGTCGTAAAGGCCCCAATAGATGCCGTTGATGTAGAGGTGGACGTAGGTTCCGTAGCCGCCGTCGGCCTGCCCCATGTCGAGCATGGAGTCGTGCATCCACTGGTCCCGGATGTACTGCGCTCGCTGGCGTTGATCGGCGGCCCAGTGATTCCATGCATTGTTGAAAAAACCGCGAAGTTGCAGTGAGTCGAAACTCTCGACGGGGCTGCCTTTGAACAGCGGATACCGGAACTGGCTCGGGCCGTACTCGCCGCGGAATCGCAGTCCGAAGCTGTGCTTGGGCATCTTCTGGGGATTGCGACTCTCGCCGCCCTGGATTCGGATCCCGCAGTCCACGTGGAATTCCCTGGCGCCGTCGGCCGTGAACAGTTCCACCGAGACCGGCCGTTCCCAGTCCTGGCCGCCCGTGCTGCTGTGACCGGTGTAGATGTAGATGCCGCCGGTCTGTGCGTCCTTGGTCTGACTGAAGAAGTTGTCCTTGTCTGTCACGAGCGAAAGAGTCGGGATCGCCAGCATGGCGTCGTCCATCAGGCTGCTGTACGCCGGATGGTTGTAAATCTCCGGGTCCATCTCGTAGTCGGCAAGATAGCTGCCGTACCACTTGTCCGGATAGCCCTTGGCAATCACATCCGCCTGCTTCGTCGTCGTGGCGTCGGCCAGGAAGATGTAGGTGTGGGTGTCCACGTTGCTGGGCAGCCAGGCGTCTTTGATCGCCCGCGCGCGCAGGCAGGTGGTCCGGGTGATGGGAATCGGGCCGGTGTAGATCTTGCCCTTGGGAAGCCGTCCTGTCGCGGAGCCGGGCTCGCTGCCGTCGAGCGTGTAGTAGATGATCGCGTCCGGCGTCTTGCACGTAATCGCCACCTCGAACGGCCGGTCGCAGAAGCCCCGGTCCCGGCTGAACTTCGTATCGGCCACGAGGCCTTCGTAGGGCATGGAGTTGAGGGTCCCCGGCGTTGCGAGGACCATGAACCGCCAGTCGTCGGCCCCGGAGGGGGACCGGCCATAGGAGATGTCGCTCCGTTGTTCTTTGAAGGTCACGGCGTCCAGAAGGGTCGAACCATCCTCGTCGAATAGGGCGATCTGATCGCCCCCAGCGTCCAGCCCGAACGAGGCGTGGAGTCCCGAATCGGTCGTGTCGCCATCCAACCAGATGATCAGAAGTCCTTTGGCGGAGATTCTCGTGAGATTCGAGAGCCCCTGGGGAATCCGCCATTTCGTGGGGGACTCGGGGTCG
>JAAYVJ010000337.1 GCA_012517265.1 Planctomycetota bacterium
GCCAGGATCATCGGCGAGGTCGTCCCGATGCGCGACGCGCCTCTGGTGGAGATGCGAACGAAGATCGGGGGCAGGCGGATCGTGCAGATGCCCTACGGACGCGAACTGCCGAGGATCTGCTGATGCACGAAGCCACCGTGGCGCAGAGCTTGATCGAGGTGATTCTGCAGGAAGCGCGGAAGAGAAACGCCAGGCCTGTGCGCGCCAAGATGAGTTGCGGCGAATTGAACCGGATCAACGACGACGTGCTCTCGTTCGCATTCGAGGCCGTGGCGCAGGGCACGCCCTGCGAAGGGATGACTTTGCGGATCGAGCATAAGCCGCTGCAAGGGCGATGCAAACCTTGCGGCAGGGTGTTTGCCGTCGATGTTTCCAACCCACACTGTCCGGGCTGTCGGAGCGAGGAGTTCGAGCTGTTGCCCGACGCGCCGCTGGTCCTGGACGAGATCGAATTTGAAAGAGCAGACGATGGAGAAGGCTGACGTCGGACGCAAGATCCTCGGCGCCAACGAGACCTGCGCACTGAAGAACAAGCAGTTTCTGGCCCGTCACGGAAAGCGGTGCTTCAACATGATTTCGTCTCCCGGCTCGGGCAAGACGAGTCTTCTGGTGCGGACGATCACCGACATCGGGCAGTCGCTCCGCATCGGCGTGATCGAAGGCGACTTGCAGACGGACATCGACGCCGAGCGGATTCGAGCCACGCGTGCGCCGGCGATCCAGATCAACACCGAGGGGGCGTGTCATCTGTCCGCCAAGCAGGTGAGTCAGGCGCTGGAGGGACTGCCGATCGAGAATCTGGATCTGGTGATCATTGAGAATGTCGGCAATCTCGTGTGCCCCTCGGCGTTTGAACTGGGCGAAGATGGGAAGATTGTCGTGCTCTCCGTTGCGGAGGGGGATGACAAGCCGGTGAAGTATCCGGGGATCTTCGCCAAGTCGAAGGTTCTGCTCGTCAACAAGATCGACCTGCTCAAGGGCGGCATGGTGGACTTCGATCTCGATCGCGTCTTCGCCGACGCCCGGCGGCTCAATCGGGACATCGAGATTTTCCCCGTCTCGGCCAAGACGGGCGAAGGCATGCAGAAGTGGTACGACTGGCTGACGAGCCAGGCTCGATCCCACTGACCACTACTCATACAGGCGGTGCTCGCGGATGTAGGCGACCACATCCGGATGGAGCAGATCGCTTACGTCTTCCTGAGCCGCCAGTCGCCTGCGCACTTCCGTGCTGCTGGCGTCGATCAGGGGAGTAGTCACGGCGTTGCGCTTGAGTTTGGCGACTCGGTCGCGGCCCCACACGGATTCGTAGCTGTCGAAATCCGGCGGGGGATAGCCTGCGCGCAGCATCGTGGTGAGGTTGCACTCGTCGATCAACTCCTCGATCTTGTACCAGTGCACGAGGTCCTTGACGCTGTCGGCGCCGAGAAGCCAGTGGATTGCGGTTTCCTTGCCGTACTCCCGCTGAAACAGCCGCACGGTGTCGATGGTGAAGCTCGGAGCGGGACGCTTCAACTCGCAGTCGCTGACGTCGAACGCGTCGTCATCCGCCGTCGCCAGCGTCACCATGTTGAACCGGTCGTCATCGCCTGCGTGCGGAGAGAGCCTCTTGAGGGGCGAACACTTGGCGGGGATGAAGATCACTTTCGCCGCGCGGATCTGTTCTGCCACGGCCTTGGCGACCGTCGCGTGACCCCGATGGATCGGGTCGAACGAGCCTCCGAACAGCGCTATTCGTTCTCGCATCATGTGTTGTTAACAGCATATTTGTGTGTTGCAGGGCCGCGGTCGAGCCGAATCGCTCGAGACTCCGCAGGTCCTATCATGCGGAAAAAGAACACCGGCGCGTGCGGAAAGTCAAGACACATTTTGCGTCTGCGTCCACGTCCCGGCATCGGAGCGGCGGCAGATCGCGAGGCCTGTATGTCACGTGGTCGCTGTCGTTGGAACCCCATGAAAACACCGTGTTTCTCCGGTGTCTCTCTACGTTTTCTTCTTGTGTCGCCGACACCGTGACATGCGAGAGGGACGCGATCGAAATGGTTCCCGGCGACGTGCAGATTGCGGATTCGGGGCGTCGCGGGACATGGTCCAAGAAAAATTTATGAAGGATTGATAAATCATTGGACGATAAAGAACATAACCATTGTCAACATCCTCGTATAATCGCGTTGACAATCGGCCGACGGGAATTTTAGTGTTAGTCAGTACTATTCATACAGAAACCAATGATTCGTTGGTCCAGTCAATCGAAAGAAGGAGAAAAGGTAATGGCCAAGAAGAAGGCAGCGAAGAAGAAGGTCGCCAAGAAGACGACGAAGAAGACGGCGAAGAAGACCGCCAAGAAGACCGCCAAGAAGACGGCGAAGAAGAAGTAACCCGGCGTCAGACCAAGGCCTGCTCCTTCGGGGCCGCGGCCGACGAGTGTCGGTGGCGGCTGCACTCCGTGACGCGTCGGCCGGGATCGCCCGGGCGAACAAGAGCTCCTGAGATTCCGCGAGTTGCGGGCAGGCTTTCGGGAAATGGAAGGACCTCCGCAAAGGGAGTGCCTTCCATTTCTCTTTTCAGGGGTTTGTCCTGACCTCGTTTCCCGCCGGACGCTGCGACGCGTCCGGTCCTTCCGCGTGTTCCTTGCGTTTTACAGGGGATTCCTCTATACTGCCTGACCGTGCCTGCGGGCGCGATGGACTGATGGAACACGGCGTTTGGAGAGATTCCTCTTATGGATTTGTTTCGTTATAAGGGCGGCAGGTTGTTGGCCGAGGGTGTGGACGTGGAGCGGATTGCGGCGGAGGTGGGGACGCCGGCGTACGTTTACAGCCGGGGCACCTTCGAAGACCACCTGCGAAAGATGCAGGAGGCGTATCGGGACCTCGATCCCCTGATCTGCTTCGCGGTCAAGGCCTGCGGCAACCTGCATGTCCTGCGTCTGATGGCCGGTCTGGGCAGCGGGTTCGACATCGTCAGCGGCGGCGAACTGTACCGGGTCCTGCAGGCCGGCGGCGATCCCGCCAAGGTGGTTTACGCCGGCGTCGGAAAGACCGACGAAGAGATCCTCGATGCAATCCGGGCCGGGATCGGGTATTTCAACATCGAGTCGGAGCAGGAGCTGGAGAATCTCATCCATCTGGCGGAGCGGCACGGCGGCGGGAGAGCCTCGCCCAAGGCCGCGCTTCGAGTCAATCCCGATGTGGACTACCGCAGCCACGCCTATCTCGAGACCGGCAAGAAGGAAACGAAGTTCGGCGTCGACATCGAGCGGGCGGTTTCCGTGTTCGACCAGTACGCCGGCAACCCGGCGGTCCGTCTGTGCGCGGTGCACGTCCACCTGGGGACGGGCGGCAAGACGATCGATCCGTACGTCGATGCGGTCAAGAAGATCCTTCCGCTGGTGGACCGGCTTCGGCAGAAGGGGCACGTCGTCGAGGCTCTGGATCTGGGCGGCGGTTACGGCGCCGACTACGAGACGCAGACGGTGCCTTCGGCGCAGCAGTACGCGGCGGGCCTGGTTCCGCTGATCAAGGACAAGGGGCTCCGGCTGATCCTCGAACCCGGCAAGACCATCTGCGCCAACGCCGGCATTCTGTTGACGCGCGTCCTCTACACCAAGCAGGGGGGCAGCAAGAAATTCGTCATCGTCGACGCCGGCATGAACGATCTGATCCGTCCCTCACTCTATGGTGCGTTCCATTTCATCTGGCCCGCCAGGACGGATGCGCGGTTCGTCCCGACGACGCGCAACAAGGACCTGCACTTCGAAGGCAACGAGGTGGCCGACATCGTCGGCCCCATCTGCGAGGGCGCCGACTTCCTGGCCAAAGACCGGTCGATTCCCCCTGTGAAGCGGGGCGATCTGATGGCGGTCTTCACGGCGGGGGC
>JAAYVJ010000338.1 GCA_012517265.1 Planctomycetota bacterium
CGTTCTCGGCGGGGCGGAAGGTGTGTTAGCGGTTGATGTTTCCGCCGGGACGTGGTAGAAGGTGCCTTTACGGCTATGTCCACCGGCAAGACCAAACGTGTCTTTGTGAGTGCGAACGACCCCAGTGCGGACGTGCACTGTGGAGGCTTGATCTCTGCGCTCAAGCGGGCCGGCGCGCCGATCGAGTTCGTGGGCATCGGCGGGCCGAAGATGGCCGCCGCCGGCTGCGAGGTGATCGAGCACACCGTCGGCCGCGCGGTAATGACCCACAGCGCCGTGGCCCACATCGGATATTTCTACGGGCTCGTCCGGAGGATTCGGCGGTACCTGCGGGAGCATCCGGTCGACCTGATGATCGTGTGCGATTCGCCGTCGTTCAACTTCCACGTGGCCAGGGCCGCCAAGGTCGCAGGCGTCAAGACGTTGTTCTACGTCGCCCCGCAGCTTTGGGCCTGGGGCGGGTGGCGGATCCGCAAACTCCGGCGGCTCTGCGACAAGCTCTGCTGCATACTCCCCTTCGAGGAAAAGTGGTTCACGGAGCGAGGGGTGGACGCGACTTTCGTCGGCAATCCATTGCTCGACAAGCTGCCAGCCGATCTGACGGGCTTTCGCAAGGGGTATTCCGGCTTCGATCCGGGCCGTGCGAAGATCGGCCTGATGCCCGGCTCGCGCCTGGGCGAGATCCACTCCCTCTGGAAGCCCATGCAGGAAATCGCGGTGCAACTGAAGGGAAAGTACAAAGACGCGAGCTTCACGACCGTCGCCGTCAACGACGAGCGGCGGCAACTGCTGGAGCGGACGCAGATCCCCGGCTTCGAATGCCGGTACTCGATCGACACGGTTCGCGACACCGCGGCCACGGTGGATTTCTCGATCGTCGCCAGCGGCAGCGCGACGCTGGAAGTCGCCTCTTCCGGCTGCCCTATGGTGATCCTGTACCAGACGAACCGCTTCCTCTGGCAGTTGATCGGGCGGTGGCTGGTCCACGCGAAGTTCTTCACTCTGGTCAACCTCCTGGCCGATCGGGAGTTGGTGCCGGAGTTCATGCCGTACTTCACGTCCGTCGAGCCGATCATTCAGCGGGTCGACGCCTACCTCCAGGACGGCGGGCTCCTGTCGCGAATCAGCAATGAGATGATCGACATGGTCGAGCCCCTGACGCGGAAGAAGGCCGGCGAAGAAACCGCCCGAATCGTTCTCGAGATGCTCAGATGAGCCACGAGACGAGGATCGGTCGGATGGACATGGTCGCTACAGGGGCCTGTCTGGGGACGCTTGCCTGCTGGTCGATGGGGCCCTTGTTCATCAAGTACCTTTCGGGCCACGTGGATTCATGGACCCAGAACGCGGCCCGGTATTCGGTGGCCGGCCTGTTTCTGATGCCTTTTCTCATTCATGCGCATCTCGCCGGCAATTTCACCCGTGGGACGTGGCGCCGGGCGATCCTGCCTTCGTTGGCGAATATCGCGATGCAGAGCCTTTGGGCCGCGGGGTTCTATTACATCGGTCCGGCGTTCATGACTCTCCTGTCCAAGACCTCCGTGTTGTGGGTGACGGGGTTCTCGCTGCTGGTTTTTCGCGAGGAAAGGCCGCTGATTCGAAGCCCCCGGTTCTGGCTCGGTCTGCTGCTGTCTTTGGCGGGTATGGTCGGGGTCATTGTCTTCAAGGACGACTTCGCAGCCGCCGGAACGCTCACCGGGATTGTCTTGGCGTTGACTCAGGCCTTCATGTGGGGTGTGTACACGATCTCGGTCCGAATCGCGTTCCAGGACGTCGACCCCAGGGTCAGCTTCTCCGTCATGAGTCTTTATGCGGCCGTTGGTCTGTGGGCATGCGCGTTTCTCTTCGGCAGTCCCTCCCAGGTTCTGGCCCTCGATCTGAAGGGTTGGGCCGCGGTGGTGGTCTCGGCCCTGACGGCCATCGCCCTGGGCCATACCCTCTATTATGCCGCGATCCGGCGGATCGGGACGATGATCCCCGTGCTGGTGATTCTTGCGCAGCCGTTCGTCGTCTTCGGCCTCTCGAACCTGCTTTTTCACGAGCGGCTCAACGGCATCCAACTGGTCTTCGGCGGCGTGCTTCTGACAGGATCGGGCCTGTCGGTCTGGGCCCAGCAGCATCGCCGGCCCGAATTGGTCGAGTGAGCCGGCTGCGAGAGACGCGGGATCGATTGTGGCGCCCGGACGGCACCGGCGGCGATCTCGTTTTCCCGTTGACGGAGGACGAGCCGATGGGGTAATTAGAACACCCGATGGATGGGCGCGGGGCCCGTGGGACGGATCTCGCGAAACACAGGGTTGGGACTTCTTTAGTGAGGGCGGAATCATGACGCGGATGACGGGCAGGATGGTGTTGTTGATTGTCGCGGCGGCCTTGGTGATTGCCATGACCGGTTGCGGCAGCATGTTCAGAAGCAAGTCCCCCGGCAAAAAGGTGATGCTCTACAACGGCCAGGACTTCACGGGATGGACGCGGTTCATCGAAGACCCGAGCGCCGACGTCAACGACGTCTGGCGGATTCGCGGCGATGTCCTGTATTGTGCGGGCAAACCCAACGGCTACATCCGCACCAACCAGAAGTACAAGAACTACCACCTGCACGTCGAATGGCGCTGGCCGGAGACCCCGACCAACAGCGGCGTTCTGCTGCACGCCAGCGGCAAGGACCAGGTTTGGCCGGTCTGCATCGAGTGCCAGCTCAAGGCGGGCAACGCCGGCGACTTCGTTCTGATCAACGGCACCGGCCTGTCGATCAACGGCGTCAGCCAGAAGAACTCCGCCAAGCAGTTCGTGGTCATCGAAAAGAAGTCGCCCACGAGCGAACTGCCCGCCGGTCAGTGGAACAGCTACGACATCTACTGCCAGGGCGCGACGATTCGCTGCCTGGTGAATGGGGTCGTGCAGAACGAGGGGACCGACGCCAGCGCGACGTCCGGCTGGATCTGCCTCCAGAGCGAGGGCAGCCCGATCGAGTTCCGGAACATCAGCATTCAGCCGTTGGACTGACCTCGGCGCGATCAAAGTGCCCGCGGGCGGGGGTGCGACGGCAGATCGTCCCGCGGATTTCGGGCCCAGGCAATTCCCGGCGGTCGGGCGTTGCCTGGGCCTGTATGTATGTGGAGTGAATCGGACGTGAGCCGTATCTTCAGGAGTGTTTCGCGATGGGCCACAGGTGGAGTGCGGACGGCGTGCAGCAGTTGATTCGGGGGTTTCAACCGGCCTGCATTCTGGCAGCAGCGGCGGATTGGGATGTGTTCACTGCTCTGGAGCACGCGCCGGCCACCGCAGATGTTCTCGCCGCACGGATCGGGACCGACCCTCATGGTACCGCGGTGCTGCTTGATGCCCTCGCGGCGCTTGGACTCCTCGCCAAGCAGGGCGACGCGTTCACGACTCCGCTCGATGTGGCGGAGTTGCTTTCGGAGAACTCGCCGAGGA
>JAAYVJ010000339.1 GCA_012517265.1 Planctomycetota bacterium
TCCGATGTCAAGGTCACCGGCAACGTCGCGGCGGGCGATTGGCAGATGGGTGAGATCGGCGTCACGCAGCCGGCGGGCAACTCGGTCGAAGGCCTGTACCTGACGGTCAAGGACAGCGCCGGCAAGACCAAGACGCTGCAGTGCCCCGACGCGGTCGCGACCGCCCAGCCGGGCTGGAAACAGTGGAAGATCGAACTGAGCGACCTGACCGCGGCCGGCGTCAAGACCACCGCGATCAAGTCGATCTCCGTCGGCGTCGGCACCAAGTCCGCTCCGGTCAAGGGCGGCACCGGCAAGATCTACATCGACGACATCGGCTACGGCGTTCCGCTGCCGTAACGCTTCGTCGCCTGTAGCGCAGATCCCCACAAAGACAGAAGGGGCGTGAACGACTCTCGTTCGTTCACGCCCCTTGATCGTGCGCTACTCCATATCACAGGCCACAGCCCATGAGGATGGGTGCGTAAAGGTCACTTCTTCTCCTCGACCTTCACGATCGTCTCCTCCGAAGCATCCTCCACAGCGACTTCGTCCTCCGCCTCGGTGGCGGACAGCGACGCCAGGGGCTGCGTGTAAAGCATAAAGGACATGTCCTCGGCCAACCCGGTCGAATCGAGAAGCTGCTTCCAGGCCTCGGTCGTCGCGCCGGTCATCTCGGCGGCCACGGCGCCTGCGTTCCTTCCGGCGCCAGAGAGCACCAGCGCCTCATCGGCGGTCAGGGCGACCTTGAAGACGCGCAGGTCGTCGATCAGACCCGTGAAGTACTCGTCGTCGGCCGAACCGCGGGCGCCGAGGATCACCGTCGACTGGTTGGCCGCAGCGAAACCCTTCACCGAACCCGCCATCGTCTCGAGTACGCCGTCCACGTAGAGCTTCATGCTCTTGGTGCTCGAGTCATACACGGCCGTCAGATGGTACCACCGGTTCGTCGTCAGGGCGTCCCGCGTTTGCGTGGTGGTTTGGCCGACGCGGAAGTGGAACCGCCCTTCCTCATCGAGCCACAGACCGAACCGGTTTCCGTTGCTGTTGCTGCGATCGTATTCCATGATCGCGTGCCACCGGCCGCGTGTCTCCTTCGGATAGATCCACGTCGAGACCGAGAACGAACCCGGCGCAAAGTTGAAGCCCCTGGGCTTCTCAACTTTGACGTAGTCGCCGCGCCCGTCGAACTCCAGGGCACCGGCCAGCCAACCGCCGGTCGGACGCCAGACGGGGTTGCCGGCCACCGTGCCGGTATTGCCGTTGCCGGAGCTGTCGGCCGCGGTCGTGCCGGACGCCTCGTCGAACTTCCAGTGGGCCAGCGGCACGAGGCTCAGATCCCACGCTGCGTACGCGTGGTTCGTCCAGCCCCACGGATAGACGACGCTCTTGCTGTCCTTGTACACCGCGGTGACGCTCAGCCACAGGACGCTGTTCTTGCCGTCGGGCTTGTACCACTGCTCCTCCGGAAGGCGGACCGTGTAGCGATACACCGGTTCGAAGCCCAACACCGACGAACTGGCAGGCGAGGGGTCCTTGTCGAAACCAACGAGGACTTCATCGAAACTTTCGGCCTTGTACTCCCAGACCTTGGAGCCGGGATGGCCGAAATCTCTGGCGTTGCTCGAATCCGGATCGGGGACGTCCGACCACAGGGACAGCATGAAGTAGTCGGGGGCCTTCGGAGCGGTCATCTGCTGGCAGGAGCCGGGCAGATAGCCGTAGCCGAGGTAGGAGCCCCACCAGGCGACGCCGGTGATCGGCTGCGAAGAGCCGCACCGCCAGTCGTCGGCCACGATCCGAAGGTACGTGGTGCCCGCGTCGGCCTTCTCGGTTTCGATGGCGAACGCCATGTCCATGGGCTTTCCGCTGAGCGAATGGCCCTTGGGATAGGTGAGCTTGTTCCAGGTGCCGTCGTACGGCTCCGTCGCCTTCACCCAGACGGCCGCGTCGTTCCAATGGCTCGCGGAGCACTTCCAGCCCAGCCGGGTCGCGACACTGCCGGCCAGGTGGGTCAGACTCGACTGCGCCGTCAGCCAGTAGACGACCGGGCTCTTGCTGGTGCCGGTCTGCACGAAGGCCTCTTTCGAATCGATCTTGAACGTGTACTTGTAGAGCATCGCGCGAGTGTTGGGCTCGAACGTGACGTTGGCCGGGCTGTAGTAGCCCTCGTTGCAGGTCTGCACCTGCTCGACGGTGAACTGTCCCTTCTCGAAGGTCTTTCGCCACAGGACCTTGCCGGGCATGCTGTAGCCCGTCGCGCTGCGATTGGCCGGGATGTCCTGGCGAATGCTCAGCGTAAAGGTCGCATTGGCGGCGGCGTTTCCGGAGAGCACATCGCGGTACCAGGAGGACCACAGGGTGATGGTGGTGATCGGCCCGGTCTGGCTGCACTCGAAATCGTCGGCGCAGATCGTCGCAGGCCAGGTCGTGGGCTGGTCCTTCGTGAAGTCGACATCGACGCCGGCGCTGGTGGCGTCGGGCAACTGCGACCACTTGTTGCTGGCGGCCGGCCCGGCGGTGCCCATGGCTCGCTCGTCCTCGTAATACGGCCAGTCGCGAAGGTCGGTGAACCCCTGTTCCCACTGAATGTAGCTCGTGGCGGTGCCCAGCTCGAAAGCCATGTCATACGTATCGAGCCGTTCGCACAGCAGCGAGTTGGCGAGCGGCTGGGCCGTCGTCGGATCCAAGGCGAAGCCCGACCGGATGTCGTCGCGACGGAACTCGGCCGCGATCGCGCCGTCGGTCCAGGGTTTGGGCCGGGTCAGCCAGCCCCACGGATACTGCGGGCCGGGCAGGCCGCTGTACACGGCGGTGATGCTGATCCAAAACACGCGGTCCTGCGTGCTCGTCACGTAGTTGGCCTGGCGAAAGTACTCCGTGGACTTGAGGTCGAGCGAGTAGCGAAACACGGTGTCGGACGAAGCCTTGGGGAATTCGTTCGAGCCGGCCACTTCCGCCGCGACGCGATCGGCCGTCGCGCTGACGACCCACAACAGCTTGTCGGGACGGCTGAAGGCACAGCGGCTGTCGGCCTTGGCGGCGCTCCAGAACGCGATCCGCCAGGACGCCGGTTTGACGCCGGGAGCCGCATCGCCCTTCCAGTTCGCATAGGAGCCCCACCACGAGACGCTCGTCACCGGCATGCCGCCGATGCAGCGGAAGTTGTCCGCCGGCAGGTACCACGTTGCGGTCGTGAACAGCGCGGGGGCCGCGGCGTACGCGGGCTGGCCCCATCCGCACAAGACAGGCGAACCGGCCGTCGGGTCCTTTTCGATGGGCGGCTGGGACCACTTCGAGTGATCCAGCGGCGGCAGCGGCGAGAACGCTTCGGTGATCTCGACCTGGTAGTCTTCCACCTCGCCGTCGGCGGCCAGGCCGTTGTATCGCAGGCCGCGAGCCGTACTGAAGCGGAACCGGGCGAAGGTCTTGCCCGCCACGGCCCGGCCGGGCACGGAAACCGTCAGCGTGTTGACGCCGGCGGCCAGAGACCTGTCGGCGGCGATCTGCTCGTCGGCGTCGTCCCAGTCGCCATCGGCGTTCCAGTCGATCCAGGCGTTCAGGGCCCCTGCCACGGAGGCAGTCACCTGCACGGCGGCCGACTCGCCGGGCACCAGATCGGTGAGGAACACCACGCCGTCCTCATCGTCCGTCCCGGCGGTATCGTCGCCCGTGGCGGTCGCGTTGGGCTGGCCGTCCTTCTCGCCGTCCACGGTCCGGCCCAGGCACACGGTGGACACGATGTTGTGCCGGGCGCCGTCGCTGGCCAGATCCGTGCAGTAGGTCGGGTCGGGCGCGTCGCCGAAGTCGTAGTCCTTCAGAGCGGTCCCCACGACCACGAGCGACATGTCCATCGCCTTGCCGTAGGATTCGTGGCCCTCCGGGTACTTCAGCGGCGTCCAACTGTACAAGGAGTTCCGCCAGACGGCGTTGCCGCCCGTCTGGAGCGACCGCTTGGTCGTCTTCCATCCGAACCTGCACTTGGCGTCCATGGCGGATGTCACCTTGACCTCGATCCAGTACGTCGTCCCCAGCGTCATGGAGAACAGGTCGTCCTCGTCGTCGAGACAGATGTTGTACTGGAACGTGCGCTTGTGATTGGCGGACTCGTAGAGCCGGGTGCTGGGCTCGAGCCAGCCTTCCTTGATGTTGTTGGTGACTTCGCTGACGTCGTAGCGGAACTGCGGAATCTGCCTGGTCCACAGCAGCTTGTTCGGCTGGCTCCAGGTCGTGGTGCTCGTCGACGCCTTGTTGGAGTAGATGTTGATCTCGAACGCCAGGCTGTTCAGACCGAGCGTCGGCAGCGCGTCGTCCTTAAACGAGCCCCAGAAATGGATCTCGGTCAGAGGTCCGTTCTGCGCGGCGCGGAAATCCTCGGCCAGGCTCGACCCGATCAGATCGACGTCGATGCCGGTGGCCTGCGTGTCGGGAACCTGCGCCCAGTGCATGGCGTGCGCGTCGTCGGTGTCCCAGGTGCAGAACTTGAGGGCTTCCTTGACGTGGAGCAGGTAGTCCTCGGTCTCGCCTTCGAAGAAGATGCCGTCGCCGTTCCAGTCCTTGCCGACCTTCTCGTCGGCGATCGTGAAGCGGGCCCACACGTAGCCGGAGACCGGCCCGATGGGGAAGTCCGACGGTCCGAGGTCCGACAGCGGCCCCTCGTAGCCGGCGGGCACGGCGAAATTGACCAGGACGTGCTCCGGGACGTCTTCGCCGTCGCAGACCGAAGAGCCCTGCCAGACGCCGTCGTGATTCCAGTCGAACAGGACGTTCACATAAGCCACGCTGCGGCTGGTGTTGTGCACTTCGATGTCGATCGTACTGCCCCAGGAGGCGGTCAGGCACGCGTTGCCGATCGACTCGATGCCGGAGAAGGTCAATGCCGAAACGGTCTGCGAGGGCGGCGCGCCCTTGACTGTGTAGGCCCGCGGCCTGATCAGGCCGGCGTCGCCGTCGCTGACGGTCTCGTCGCGGTTGTACTGATCCGGTGCGAAGGTCGGACACTTGCCGCCGTTGCCTTCGGACTCGACGTCCACCTTGGCCCCGAAGTACATCTTGCCCTGGCTGTCATGCTCGATCCACGAGGCCGGGCCGACGCTCACACAGGTGGGGAACATGCCCACAACGCCCTCGTCGGGATATGCGATCACCCCCTCGGGAGCGTCGCCGAAGTCACGGTCTTCGGTCGGCAGGATCTGGCCGGTCTTGGCGCCGCATTCATAACGAATGCGGCCCTCGATGCAGACGTTGCGGCCGCGAAAGTCGATCGAGACCCACGCCGGGCAGAAATCCGCGACCTCGGTGCTCGTGTAGAACGCGTACGTCTCGCGGATCTCCGTTCGTTCGGCGATCACGGAAGAGCTGATGTTCTTGCTCTCCTGGGAGGGGTCCTTGGTGTCCGGCAATGGCGGACTCGTCCGGTCGGTCCAGGACCGTTTCGTCCAGTTGACTGCCGCCTCGAAGAAGCTGCTCGTGGCCGAGACGGGATCCAGCACGCTGACCGTCAGATCCACCTCGATGACCATTTTCTGGGTCGCGTCGACAGCACCATTGAGGAACCACTGGGCCCACAAATCGGATCCGCCGTAGTAGTACCAACTCCCGTGGTTGAACCCGGCGCCGCTGCCACGGGCGAAATCGCCGTGGCTGTCCAACGAGAGCGTAAACTGTTGCTGCGCGCCGTGAGCGGTCCCCCACCCTGCGACGAGAGTCAACAGAACGACCGCGACAACGCGTCTGCCTAGCAATGCCTTCATCCAGCTCATACCGAGAACCTCCCAAAAGTGACGCTGCATACAGTCCTGCGAATCGACGATGAGTGGCGGACGGCATCGGCGGGGCTGCTCGCACGCAAAACCCTGCGTTCGATCGGTTTCCGGCGCCGGCGCATGGACTGTCTCCGCGTCGTCCTTGTGGGATCGACAGGGAGAACCCTCCGCTCAAGCAGAAAGTGCCGGCCCGAAGCAAAAATCACTTCTCCACCACCCATGACGCCGCCGTCCTACGATTCCTGTGTGTCGTGCCGTTGTTGGAGAACCGAACTCGATGTTATCGGGCGGATTCAGCGGCCGATTCGTTCCCAGAAGGCTCGGCCGCAACCGCCTGACAGGAGTAATGTGCCGGACCGTTGTGAGAATGTAACGGAACCACGCGAGATTTATTTGCGCGCCGGGCGGAAGCGGCAGGACGAGGGCGACGATGGAGAAAAGGAAGCGGGGCTGCGAACCAACCACAGCCCCGCATGGCGTTTTGTCGCAGACTATCGAACGAGTTCGAGCCAGGTCGCGGCCATCATGGCCAGTTCGCCAGCATCGGCCTTCGGGGCGGTGCTCGGCGCAGCCGAGGTGCGGGCATCAACCTCCAGCGGCACGAATGTCGTGAGCTGGAAGGCCATATCCAGCGGGCTGAATCGACGATCGCGGATCGGGGTCCCGCTCTGCCACTGCGAACCGAGCACCGGCGGCCAGGACGAATCCGTCGCCGGCACGATGGTCAACAAGGAAGTCCCCCCCGCATTGGACGCCGAGGCGCGGGTCTTCCAGGTCCACAGATGATCCGGCTCGTTGGTCGGATCGTACAGGGCGGAGATGCTCAGCCAGCACACGCCCAAGTCCGAACCGCTCTTGACCGAACTGACCTCGAACCACTGATCCTGCGAGAGCAGACAGCTGAACAGGAAGCAGGTCTTTCCGGCGTCGGTCGTGTCGGTCGCGGGCTCGCTGCCGGAGACCGCCCATGCCCAACTCGTGCAATAGGTCTCCCAGATCAACGTGCCGGGATGGGCGAACGTGTCGAAGTTGTACGGCTCGGGATCGGGCACATTCGTCCAGATTCCGATGTGGAACGCCACCGGCAGGTCGGGCGGCAGGTGCGACTGCGTCCATCCCTCGAACGTGCCCCACCAGTGAATTCCGGTCAGGGGCTGGCCCTCCACGGGCCGCCAATCGTCGGCGGCGATCTCGTGCAGGTGCAGAGCCGAGATGGCCCCGCCAGTCTGGAAGACATGGACCTGACCGTCCACTGCGGTGGGCGGCTGGTTCCAGGTCAACTCGGAGGCGCCGGAGACCGTCTTGGGATCGTGGCTCTGGAGGATCTGCAGGCGGTAGTCCTCGACCTCGCCGTCGTCGGCCGGTCCATAACTGCCAAGCACTCCTCGCGTGCTGAAACGGAATCTGGCGTACGTCCAGCCGGCCGCGGCGGTCGCCGGGACTGTGAATTTCAACCGGTTGACGCCCCGGGCGAGGGCCTCGTCGACGAAGATCGTGTCTTCGCGATCGCCGAACCGGCCGTCGCCGTCGAAGTCAATCCACGCGTTGAGGTACCCTGCCGTGGAGGCGGTCACCTCGATGGTGGCGTCCTGGCTGGCGTTCAGCGTCGAGGTGAAGACTACGCCGTCTTCATCGGCCGTGCCCGAGTCGTCCCCGGTGGCTGTGGCATTGGGTTGGCCGTCCGATTCCCTGTCCACCGTGCTGCCCAGGAAGACTCCCGGCACAATCGCGTGCCTGGCTCCGTTGCTGGCCAGCAACGTCCGATAGCCGCTGTCCGGCGCGTCGCCGAAGTCCGTTCCGGACGACCCGGCCGTGGTGCATTGGCTGCACGTGGTGCCTCCGCCCAGCCAGTCCAGCGGGGCCCGGCAGTCCGACTCGGTGGTCAGATAGCAGTAGCCGGTCTGGTGATTGCAGCAGGCGCCGATCTGCGACCCCTTGGCCTGACACTCGTGGAAGGCCCCGCGATAGACGTACGCATTGCGGGCCTCGATCTCGATGCACACCCACTCGGGATTGTACTCTTGGATGGTGTACTCGCGGATCGACTCGGCACTGCCGGTGACAACGCCTTCGACGGAGTAGATTCTGGCCGTCGACATGTATACCCCTTCCTCATTCAGGGTGGGCATGTCGTCCGGCCCCGGCGGATAGCTGCGTTTGAGATTTGACCATTCCGCCGTCGTCCAGCCGAACCGTGCGACCACAAACGTCGCCATGGTCGGGTCGACCGCCTTGGTGTACACGTGGTAGTTGAGATAACCCTTTCTCGCGGCGTCGTAGGGCCCATTGTAGAACCACATGCGATACACACCGCTTTCGGGATAGTAGTACCAGCCGCTGCCGTCGCCTTCGCCCTCGATGTAGTTGCCGCTGCCGTCGATCAGGATCTTGTACCAGACGCCGGGAAACTCACCCGGCACCTCGTTGTCGTTCTGGCCCCAGGCCGGGGACAGACAGACCGACAGAACGAGCGTCGCGACGCAGGCGAACGGGACCTTGCGATGTGTCATACCGATACCCTCAGCATTTGGAATTCTCTCAGGACCGCGACGCCACCGCGCGCGGTCAAGGTCCTCCGACGGCGCGTTTTCCCATCGGGAGCACCCCTATCCATCGGCGGGTCCGAAGACCTCCTCCAGTAAAATCCCTCGGTGGATCACCCCATTCCCCCATCCCTGCAGCCGGGCGTCCGTCGCCCCGTCAGGCCGCGACGACGCGGCCCGAATGATCCCTCACCCCCCCAGTATGCCTTTTTCTCGGTCCTTTGTCCAGAACAAATCCGGTCGTAGTCCCGCGAGGGCATCATGGACCTCGTAGGGGCAGGTCCCCGTGCCTGCCCTCTCGACGGAAGATCCGCCTGAGAGGGCAACCACAAAGGGTTGCCCCGCAACGGATTCGCCGACCTTTCACGCGCAATTCAGGGTTGCGAACGAGGCTCGACGCCGAGAAGATGACGCACGAAGAAGTCCATGCGGCGCCTCGCGGCGTAGGGAGTCTCGCCCACACCGTGACCGCCGCCGGGGACAATCAGCAGGTCGAAGTCCTTGTCGGCCTTGATCAATGCGTTGACCACTTGCATCGTGGACGAAGGATCGACGTTGCGGTCGAGTTCCCCCACGGTCAGCATGAGCTTGCCCTGGAGCCGGGGAGCCAGAGTGACGTTCGACTGCGCCTCATAGTGCGGCCCGATCGGCCAGCCCATCCACAGTTCGTTCCACCAGATCTTGTCCATCCGGTTGTCGTGGCAGCCGCAGTCGGCGACCGCGGCCTTGTAGAACTCCCCGTGCGTCAGCACCGCGCCCAGGGCGTTCTGGCCGCCCGCCGAGCCGCCGTAGACGCCGACCCGCGTCAGGTCCATGTAGGGACGCGCCACAGCCGCGGCCTTCATCCAGAGAATGCGATCGGGGAACCCCGCGTCGACGAGGTTCTTGCAGCACACGTCGTGGAAGGCCTTTGACCGACAGGACGTGCCCATCCCATCGATCTGCACGACGACGAAGCCGAGTTCGGCGATCGAATGATGGCGGACCAGCAGATTGAAGGCCTTGGGCACAAACGCACCTTGCGGCCCGGCGTAGATCTCCTCGATCACCGGATAGGAGCAAGCTGGATCGAAGTTGGACGGACGCACGATGATGCCGTAGATGTCGGTCGTTCCGTCGCGGCCCTTGGCGACGAATCGCTCGGGCGGCTGCCAGCCGGTCGCCAGAAGCAGACTCCAATCGGCCTGCTCCAGAGTGGCGATCAGA
>JAAYVJ010000040.1 GCA_012517265.1 Planctomycetota bacterium
GTCGAGGCGCCGTCGAAGACGCCGGCGTTTGCGAACACCTGATCTACAAAACCGGCCAGCCGGTCGGCGATGAACAGCTTCTTGAACAGGCCGATCGTGAACTGCCGAAAGCCCAAGAAGACATCATGCCATGACAATCTGACATCGAGTTGCAGTTGGGGAAGCAAGTCGGTGGCGCGCACGATCGGACCCGCCACGAGCTGCGGGAAGAACGCGATGAACAGGGCGAAATTGAAAAAGTCCCGGCAAGGCTGGATGAGGCCGCGGTGGACGTCGATCACATAGGCCATGGCCTGGAACGTATAGAAGGAGATGCCGATCGGCAGCACAATGTCGAGGGTTCCCACGCGCAATCCCAAGGGCCCCAGAATCCACCCGAGCGATTCAACGAAGAAGTTGAAATACTTGAACAGCCCCAGAAGACCCAGGTTGTACACGACGGAGGCGACGAGCAGCGTCTTGCGGCGTCCGACGGAGCTTCCCGCCGCGCCGATCCCCAGCGCAATCAGGTAGTTCACGAACGTGGACGCGATGAGCAACCCCAGGAGTCGCCAATCCCAATAGGCATAGAAGTACCAGCTCGCGGCCAGCAACATCCGCCGACGGAGGACCGGACTCTTCACCACCGCCAGTCCGATCAGCAAGGCTATGAAAAGCAGAATGAACTCGGGTTGATTGAAAAGCATGGGTCTCTACTGAGCATCAGCGAAGTGCTCTCGCAGATAAGCCGCCATCCTCTCGGAGAGCAGGTAGTGTCCTCTCGCATTCAAATGGCCTCGACCGGGGACGCCGTTGTAAAAGCCCCGGCTGACCTTCCCGCTCCGGCGGTAATCGTCCAGAAGGGTCTCCGTCATGTCGATGAAGCCCACGCCGCGTTCGCGACATAGACTCGCCAAACGCGTATTCCATGCGGCCTGGGGATCGTCGAGACTGATATGACCATCGCGCAGGAGAGGGACTTCCGGAACGGAGACCAGCACAATCGGCTTGGTCGCCGCACTCTTGAGGTGGTCGATCACGTAGGCCCAGCTTGCGAGAACCTCGTTCGAATCCGACCGGTCGGTAAGCAGCTCATCGCGATGGGTCGTCGGGCCACGGGCCCCTTCCTTTCTCAGAACGTGCATGTTTCGCACGTCCCTGGCCAGGTTGTGCACCGCTTTCCACGGCACCAGGACCACCTCCTCCAATCGCCACGCTTTCAGGATCTGCATGATCCGGTTCTTGCGGGGATCGACCCGCGGACGCTGAACAAAATGGAAGTCCGGCACGGCCGCGAAACGCTCCCCGTCCGGGCACAGATCGACGAGCCCATGCTCGGCCAGCACGACGAAATGGCAGAGCGGGTTGAAGAGCTTCTCATAAGCGGGGAGGTTGAAGTAGTAGTCCGCGACCGACCAATAGGAATGGCCCACCTCGATGGCCTGGAGCGTCTTGCCCTGGCGGTCCGCGAACGCCTCGGTCAGCCGGGCCGCGACCTTTTGTGAATCGTTCACCTGGTGTGCCTCGATGAACGAATCGCCCCACACCAGAACCGTCCTGGCGCCACTGGCGGGCGCAGGACAGGAAGTCGCCAGGCCCAATTGGCCGTAATGCGTCGTGGCCCATCCTTCGCCTCGCTCTCTGTGGACATACCCCGGGACAAACACGTAATCCCCGATTTGCGGGGACCATTCGTACACACGAAGACTGCTCGCGAAGTACGGCCCGATGCCGATCGCCAGAGCCGAGGCGATCACAAAACCACCGAGCCAGATCTTCACGTAGAAGGCCGCCGAACGCCGCCGGACCGCATCCGCCACGGTCGCACGAGCAGGCTCCCTCCGCTCGGCAAGGACAGCCGTCGCAGCACTCACCGCCCCCCTCCTTTCGCTCCGATCCTCTCAGCGAAACCCCAAGACTGCTGAGAACGACGCAAGTCGCCGCAAATCCTGGCCTTGGAGTCCAGCGACAACGGCGGCATGTGCTGATAGCGGGTCGCGTTTCGCTTGGCCTGGATGTCCCGATAGACCCGCTCCACGTGGGCGACGTCCAGAGACAGAAGCCGGGCCGTATCGCCCGCCGGAATCCCCTCGTTCACGGCGTAGAGACACAGATCCAGGATGTAGTATGGAACGGAGAAGTAGAATTCCTCCTGGTCCTGTGCCATCGAGTATGTGTCCGTCGTCGGAGGACGGCTGCGGATCTCCTGCGGCAGATCAAGATACTCCGCCAATTGGTACACCTGCGTCTTATACAGGTGGGCGATCGGCTTGAGGTCTGCAGACCCATCGCCGAGTTTGACGAAGAATCCCTGGTCATACTCCTGGAGATTCGGCGTCCCGGCGACCGCGAAATTCAAGCGGTCCGCATGGAAGTACTCCAGCATTTTGCGGACCCGCTGTTTGAAGTTGGTCGCCGCGACAATCTGCAAGTACGTGTTCAGAGGCAGACGCGCCTTCGTCCGACGGCCCTCGGGCGATTCGACAACGACCGAGAAGACCCTGAGCCCCTCGCCGTCGGACAGAGACGGCAGAACGATCTTGCACTTATACGACGAGCCATACTCCGGAATCACTCCGCGGATGGCTTCGTCCCGCCGCCAATAGCAACCGGCCGCGGTCAGCAACGGCGTGATGTCATGGCACTCGGCCTGGATCCCGAGATGCTCCACGATCAGCTTGCTCAATTCCATCGTCTCCGCGGAGGAGTCCTTCTCCGGCATCATCAACCCGAACACCCGCTCGGGCCCCAGCGCACGGACGCACAGAGCGCCCACGACGCTGCTGTCCACCCCGCCGGAGAGGGCGACCACGACGCCCCGCTTCCTCATCGTGTCGCGCGTCCACCGCTGAATCGCTTCCATAATCCGCCGGGATTCGAGTTCACAGTCGATTCGCAGCACGTCCCGAACGACGGCCTTCTGTTCCTGCACGTTCATCATCGCACTCCGATCTTCTGCAGTTGTCGTTTGTCCGTCTTGCCGTGAGCGGTCGTCGGCAGCGACGAAACCAGATCCACGTACTTGGGAACCATGAAGGGCTCCAGTCGGCTTCGACAATGCCGAAGAACGTCGGTCTGCGTCAGGCCCTCCCTCCTCGGCACCACGAAGACCTTGATCGCCTGGCCCAGGATCTCGTCGGGCACCGCAATGACGGCGGCCTCCGCGACGTCTTCCATCTCGCAAATCGCGTTCTCCACCTCCTTCGGGCTGACCCGTTCCCCGCGGGTCTTGATCATGTCGTCCTTGCGCCCCAGAAAATAGAGGAACCCCTCGCTGTCCTGACGGAAGTCGTCGCCGGAACGAAGCCAGCGAACAGCCGGATAGGGTCCAGGCCGATAGACCCGCGAGGTCATCTCAGGATCGTTCCAGTACCCCTGCATCACGTTCGAGCCGCGAATGACCAGCTCGCCGACCTGCCCGGGCGGGACTTCGTTTCCGTCCTGGTCCACGACCATCGTCTCGCAGTTCGGCATGGCTTTGCCCACCGACCCCGGCCTCCTGTCCAACTCCGCCGGATCCAGATAACCCACGCGTTTGCACTCGGTCAGGCCGAACATGGAGAAGATGGCGACGTGCGGAAGAAGCTGACGAAGGCGGCGGATGTGCTCGACCGGCAGCGCGGCGCCGGTGTTCGTGATGTACCGGAGCTTGCTCAGATCGTACTGATCCAGATCGCGCATCTTGAGCAACATCGCCACCATGGTCGGCACGATCGGGAACCCCGTCACGCCCCGTTCGACGATGCGTTGGAGGATGTCGTGAAGATACACGAACGACTGCTCCAGCACGATCGTGCCGCCGAACATGACGGACATGATCACTTGGTACAACCCGTAATCGAAGGACAGCGGCAGCGCGTCCAGAATGATGTCGTCGGGGCGGTTCCCGAGGTACTGGATGATGCTTCGGGCCGCGGAGATCATGTTGTGGTGGGTCGTCATGACCCCCTTGGGATTGCCCGTCGTGGCAGAGGTGTAGATCAGCGAACACAGATCGATGTCGATGCAGCGAGGCAGAGGCGAATTCGCTGAAGAGGTGGCCTGCTCAAGAACCGAATCCCATCGGGCGCCGGGAGCCAGCCCCCCCGAGCCCTGCGGATCCGGGCCCACCCAGATGAGCTGCAGATCGCCGGTCATCTCGGCCAGAGTCTCAGCGACCACGGCCGCCTGGTCTGTCCGGGCGATCAGGACTCGGGCTCCGGAGTTCTCAAGGATGTACTGGAGCCGCCGAGGCTTGGTACCGCCTTCCAGGACAACCGTGATCGCCCCTGCTTTGAGCGTCCCATAGAAACCGACCACCGTCTCGGGCCTGTTGCCCGTGAGAATCGCGACGCGATCCTGCCGCCGGACCCCGAGGTCGACGAGCGTCTCGGCCAGACGATCGGAGCAGGCGTCCAGCTTCGCGTAGCTCCATCGGTCCTGCCCCCAAATGACGGCGTCCTTCTCCGGCGTTCGCCGAGCGGATCGCCGGAGCCATTCATGCACCAAAACCGGATCGAATTCAATCACTGTCTGTTCCTCCTGCTTGCGGCGGCATCAAGGCCGCGATGATTGCTTCTGTGGAATCGTCTCGTCTTGATCCCCGGTCATCGGACCTCCCCAGGCCGACAGACGGGAGCCCGTTTTTCCGCAGGCGTGGTCCTTCTCGACCGCCTGTCCACGACCAGATCGGGCCGGAGCGGTTCCCCCTTTCCTCCCGGGAAATCCGCCACGAACTGTTGCCAGATGATCTGAGAGGACACGATGCCGGCAAGGGCCATGCTGTCGATTTCGCCTGGACGTTCAACCACCCTGAGCTTTGCCAAGAGCCGCTTGACCTTGGGGAGATCGAACAACCCGGCGTCGGCGATGGTCCCCTCGTCTAACGTCTCGGTCGCAACGCTGCGGCCTCCCGCACCCAGCAGGCAGTCGACGATGGGCGCGCGATATGGCTGCTTCCTGCGGGCCGCGATCTCCGCCGGCAGGACCGAGGCCAGGGTCTTCTTGAGGATATGTTTCTCATTGAGCCCCAGGATTTTCCATCGCGAAGGAATCCTCGCCGCCAGGTCGATCACTCGGTAATCAAGAAACGGCAGGCGAATCTCCACCGAATGGGCCATGGCCACGCGGTCGCCCTGGGAAGACAGAAGATAATTGCTCAGGAAGATGATCATTTCGAGATACTGGGCCTTGGCGACGGTATCCAACTGGCCGAACTTGTCCGGCAGACTCCTGCGGACGCCTTGGCGAGGATCCGCCTCCCCGATCGCAGCCTTCAGTTCCTCCGAGAAGAACACCTTGGTGCGCTCCGTATCGCTCCAACGGACCATGTGGGAGAAGAGCGGGTCGTCCGGCCTATCCAATCCGCCACCGAAGAAGGACCTCAGGAAGGGACGCGCCCGCCGGTCGCGGAACACATCGCCGTACAACTCTCCGAGCAAGGCGGCCCGCTCGTCCGCCTGCGGCCGTCGGGACCAGAATCGCCGGACTTTGGCCTCTTTGAAAATGTCGTATCCGCCGAACACTTCGTCGGCCCCTTCGCCGGTCAGGACCACCTTCATGCCGTGCTCACGCACGACGCCGGAGAGCATCAGCAGAGGTACCGGGGCCGTCCGAAGCAAAGGCTTCTCCGCGTGCCAGAGCGTGCGGGCGAACGTGTCCCCGATGCGCTCCCGACTGGCCCAGACCTCCCGATGGCGGGTCCCCAGAAATGACGCCATCTTGTCCTGGTGCGTTCCCTCGTCGAAGTTCTCGTGTCCGAAACGAATCCCGAAGGTGTTCAGGCGAACGTTGAGCTTGCGGACCGCCAGCGCAGCGACGCCCGACGAATCCAGACCTCCGCTGAGGTATGCTCCGACCGGGACATCCGCACGAAGCCGGATGCGAATGGCGTCGATCAATAACTCGCTGATCCGCTCACAGAGTGTCTCGGGCGGCTCATCCAACTGTTCGTCTCGGCTGTACAGCGGGATCTCCCAATAGCGCCGGATATCCACGTGGCCGCCAGAGACCTTCAGATAGTGCCCAGGCGGAAGTTCCCGGATGCCCTCGAACGCCGTTCCGCCCGGCAGGACCGTCCAGAACGTGAAGATCTCATCCAGCGAGACCGGATCGATCCGCCGAGGGATACCCGGCACCGCGAAGATGGACTTGATCTCCGACGCGAAGACCAGCATCCCGTCGTGGATCGTGTAGTGCAGGGGTCGGATACCGACACGGTCCCTCGCCAGGAACAGCTCTCTGTTCCGGCTGTCCCAGATCGCGAAAGCGAACTGCCCGTTCAGCCGCTGCAAGCACTCGGGGCCGGTCTGCTCGTACAGATGCAAAATGACCTCGGTGTCCGAACTGGTGTAGAAATGATGCCCTTGCTGTGCGAGTTCCCGCCGGAGCTCCACGTGGTTGAACACCTCGCCATTGTAGATGATCCAGAGGGTCTCGTCCTCGTTGTGAATCGGCTGACAACCACCGGCCAGGTCGATGATGCTCAGGCGCAGATGGCCCAGAGCCACAGAGTCATCCAGGTACATCCCTGTCTCATCGGGGCCCCGATGGCGGATCATCGCCATCATCCGAGGCAGGACGTCCCAATCCACGCCCCTGGTGGAGCCCAATCTACACATTCCCGTGATTCCGCACATGGCAGGCCCTTACAACGAAACGGAAGATGGGACCGCGTCGCGGAAGCTCTCAGCCGGGCCGGCCCGCTCGGGACGGAGCTTCTTCTCCACAAACGCAGACATCTTGCGCAGCGTGTCGAAGTTCTCCGGGATCAGTTCGCTGTCTCCGATCGCGATGCCGAACTTCTCCTCCACGAACGTGATCAGTTCCAAGAATCCCGTCGAATCGAGGATGCCGCTGGCCTGGAAGGAGACATCTTCCTCCAGTCGCTCTCCGTCTCCGAACAGAATGTTGTTTACGATGTAGGCCCGAATCTCCTGCTGTACCGTCATCACTGGACACCCCTTTCTTCATCGAAATTGCACGCGTTCAACGGGAACAAGCGGTCGCGGCCTGCCCCGAGTGGCGACGATTGCGGCCCCCATCGACGTGCCTGTCGCCGCGACCTCCACCGCCACAGGCTCCGGCTCCTCCCTCAAACCCGCGACCACGGAGCCCATGGTCGTGAACCGGTAGTTCTCGCAGAGCCACCGGAGTTTCGGCATCGTGGAACGCAAGTTCGTGTAGCACTTGAAACGCCTCCAGCGACCCAGGGGCAGTCGAGGATGATCCGGGTCGATCTCTCGCGGATGCACGTATACCACCAGCGGCTGACCGCACTCGTGAACCTTGCGAATCCCCCAGCGAATCAGCGGCAAAGGCGAGAGCCTCAGATACCCGCCTCCGAACAGACAGACCCGCCGATTGAACATGCGGACCGTCGTCGTAGGCACCTCCACGAGAACGCCGTCCGGTGTCTCGATGATATGCGGCTCGGGCGGCGTCAGAAGAAACCCTCCATGTCCGTGCCGTGCGGGAAACACGCTTGCGTCGTATTGGTAACCGGCCTGCACAACCACGTCGAACAACCATTGGCTGTCCTTCCTGACGCAGAATCCGGGCGCTCTGAACCCGGCGACCGGTTCTCCCGTGATGTCCTCCAGGATTTTCCGGGATCGCACCAGGTCCTCGTAGAAGGCCTTCCGGCCCACCTTGTAGGCCAGGACGTGACCGTACCCATGGGAGCCAATCTCGTGTCCGGCGTCGCGACATCGACGCACAAGCTGAGGCGCCCGCTCGGCGATCCATCCCAGGCAGAAAAACGTCCCTCGCACCCCGGTCCGGGCGAGGAGATCCAGCAGTCGCTCCGTGTTGCGTTCCACGCGAAGCGTCAGACCGTCCCACTCCTCGATGGGAGGGACCTTGTCGCTGTCGAGAATGTGGAACCAATCCTCCAGTTCGCACGAGAAGATGTTGACGATCCGTCCATGGTCCAGCACATCCATGTAGCTTCACTCCTTTATCGAACATCGAAGTTCGAGACATTCACGTTCCAGGCCTCCACGTTCAGCACATCCTCCGTCAAGACGCGGGGATCCAGGATCCTGCCGCACATCCGGATCCGGCGAGGTCTCCTGCCCGGGGGCACCTTGAACAACCCTGGCGGGCGGAACGGAAGCCGCCCGACGTACAGCAACAGATCGCTGCCGCCTGCCACACGGGCGTGTACGGCGCGGACCGCCCGGGCGAAGCACCCTGCCGTCAGAGGCGTCACGTCGATCAGATACGTGGTCCGCACCCCGTCCGCCTCCAGGCAGGTGCGGTAGGTGCATTCCTCGCCAGCGCCCAGATCGACTCGCTTGTGCTGGCCGTCGTAGCGATGTGCCTTGAATTGCCTGTCGTTGACCTTCTCGATCGCGAACCGGGACACAGGCGGCCGACTCAAGGAAGGCAGCCGCACCCAGGCGGCCGCGCCCAGCCGGGATAAGAGGTCCGCCCATCTCAGACCTCGCTTGATCGCGCCGATCCGCAAGGGCAACACGTAGAAGTCCAGTTCCCCCATGTCGACCCATTTGAGCACGCGGCAGGTGAACGCATATGCGTTCTCGTTCGGGAATCCAAAGGCGAAACAGACCCCTTCCCGCCGGGCTCCGTCGCAGGCCAGCGAGGCCATCTTCATCAGGTTGAACGGCCCGCCCCGGTGCTCCGCGGCGATCATCGTGTCGACGGACAGGCCGAAGAGCCGGCGCAAGCCAGAGCAGTCGTACACGTACGGAATCAAATTGTACGCGCCGACGAGCACCCCGTTGACGTACATCAAACCGTGGTAGGAATGGCCTTGCGGAGTCCGCAGGTACTTGCGGACGAACTCCTCGCGACCCAGGGCCCGGGGAAACGTCTTGGCGAACAACAGGAGGAATTGTTCCTGTTCCTCCAATGAGAACTGGTCGGTCGTCTTGAACAGGAACTCCCGTTGCGATGCCGGCTTCGTCGGGCCGACTGGGGCTTGCGTAATCAGAATGTCCTCCCCGGCAGTCATTCCACGGCCTCCATCGGCATGGTCGCATCATGCCCGGCGATCCCATTGCGGCGCCACAGCGTCACGATCAGGGTGCGAGATTCCTCCCGATCCACCAGACGCTCCCGGCGGACCAGATCCCAGTCTCCCGATTGAGCCAACTGGGCGACGACATAGTCGGGATGCGTGTGCCACCGATAACCGTCCTGCCATTCGTTGGCGAACAGAAAGTGCCCATTCGTGGAAACCCTGTGGGCGGATCGCCTCAGAACGCCCCGCACCTCTCTCTTGGTGAAGTAGTACAGCACGTCGGAGCAGATCATCGCGTCGAACGTCCCTGACGGCCATGTCTTGCGGATGTCGGCCAGAAGGAACTGCACGTGGGTCAGTCCCTCGCAGTGCTCCTTCGCACGGCGCAACGCCTCCGCCACCACATCGCACGCGACCACCTCCTCCGCCAGACCGCTCAGACGCCGCGTCAGGTGTCCCTCGGCGCACCCCACTTCCAGAAGACGCCTGGCCGACAGGCCTGACATCACGTCCATGATGAGATCGAACCGCTCCCGCTCGAACGGCCGGCGCTCGTATCCCCACGCATCGTCCTTCGAACGGGCGTAAACCGGGGCAAAATCCGCAGCGCCGCAGCCTCGGCCGACAAGCCTCCGCATGAGCTTGGGGAGCTTGGCAACCACTCCGTCTGTTTTGATCGGGGACATGCATACTCCTTGGAGGACCGCGCAGCCGGCGAAATCTCGCAACGACCGGGTCTGGACCGAGTGCGGACCGCGTCTTTCAGGCGATCACCTGGGCTGTCGCCACACCAGCAGAACCAGCCCGTGAAAGACGACGAAACTCAAGAACAGCGAGGATAGGAACAACCACCGGGGGATACCCACCTCCAATGCCCCCTCCACCGGTTCGGCGTGACGTCCGCCGAAAACCACGAACCGGCGCAGACCCAACAACGGCAGCGTCGCATACAGGAACATGTCCCAGGCACACAGGACCGCCGCCGGCAAAACCGCCCATCGCACCCACGGCGGTGGCCCCTGGACGAACAGAGCCGCAACCAGCCCATAGGCCACAAGGGTCGTCGCGCCGGCGCCCATGAGATCCGTCAGTCCACGACGCCAGCCGCCGTCAGGCGGGCGATAGTCGATTCGGAAGAACCCTGGCTTGCTCGGAACAGCCAGATGGACGCCTTCGATCCTGCCGCCAAGGGCCCAGGCCGTAGACGCGTGACCGACCTCGTGGATCAACTTGCAGGCCAGCCCTCCCAGGCCCAGAGAAACCATCACCAGAAGCACGTGAGACCCGCGAACAATCCCATCCCCCTCATGCATGACCAAGCCTCCCCATCTTCGCCAGTCGCCTGGCGAACCCTCGTACGAACAGCGAACCGAACGCGGGGACATGACGAGCATACCATTTTGCGCAGTACGCGGGCCTGTGAAGACCTCGCCAATAGATGCCTTCCAAGCCGCACATTTGCACGATTCGCGGCGGATGGCGGTACTCGCCGATCAGAAAGCGAAAGGCGGCGCCGACGCCGATGAGGATCGAGGACTCGATGCGAGGGAACACGCGTCCCATCCATCGCTCCTGCTTGGGGCACCCCAGACCCACCCAGACGAAGGTGGGACGCAGCTCGTTGATCTCGGCCACAGTCCTGTCGATCTCCTCCTCAGTCGGCGGCCGAAACGGAGGAGAGTGCATCCTGAGGATCGTCGCACCGGCGTATCGCTCTTCGATCCTGCGTCGGATCCTCTGGAGCGTATCGTCGGTGTCGCCATAGAAATAATGGCTGTACCCTCGGTCCTTCGACAGTCCGAGCAGCCGCATCATGAGGTCGGGCCCTGTCACGCGTTCGATCGTCTTTTCCCCCATCATGCGGGCGTACCAGACCAGGGGCATTCCATCCGGCAGCGTCAGATACGACTCATTCTGAATCCGCCGAAACTCAGGATCGCGCTGCGACAGCACCGTCGCGTCGACGTTCGCGACACAGACGTATGCAGGCGTCCGGCTCTCGGCTCGTTCCCCCAGGATTCGCAACGCTCGGTCCATGTCGACAACGGAGATGCCCACCTCCCCCACACGACACCTCCGCGGCAGTTCCACTGCATTCATGGGGCAATCATCTCCCTTCGTAGAGGGCGGCGCGTCCCCTGTCCGGCCCGGCGTTCATTTCCCAAGGCCGTGTCCTCCCGCCCCATTCTCGGGCCAGACTCGCCCAATCGCGGAAATCCGTCCGCTGGTCCCCCGAAAGATCCAGCGACTCGGACCATGACGAATCGCCCGGCACGGCCAGCCATCCCCGACAAAAGGCCGCCAGGTCCCGTTCGTCGACGACGCCGTCGCTGACGAGATCGGCGTCCAACTCGCCTGCACGGCGGAGCCGGACCGCGACCAACTCGATCCCCGCGTCGAGGCCCAGGTTCCGCGAGTACTGTCTGTCGATCGGATTGTTCCAATGCTCGTGGACGCCGAGACTGGGCAGAGGGATCCCATCGGGACGGTAGAGCGTCCGCGATGGCGGGTCGTACGCCAATGCGGCCTCGTGCAGGTAGTTGTCCAAGCCCAGGCCTCGTTGCACATACAAAGAGGCCGGCTCGTCTCCCAAGAAATCCAGACAGACCGAATCGATTGCCACCGGGTCCTGCGACATGAACAGGCTGGAGCACCAGTCATTGTCGAACGCCCGGAACGGAATCACCTCGCCCGAATTGTCCACGGCCGGGTATAGGGCATCGGCTATATACAAGAGGGTCTTGCCCCCCAGGTGCTTGGACCCGATCAGCTCCACCAGGCAACTGTAGGTCCCCAGGGGAACGACGCGTCCGCCCGTGTTGTGCAGCGGTCCCGGTCCCCACGGCTGCTCGGGGAACTTGATCGAGCCGAAGTGATTCTTGGCCGTGGCGGTCATGCCGAAACTCTCGTGACTTCTCGGCAGCGCCATATTGATCAGATAGGCCGCCTCCACCGCGCAGCGCGCCACCCACGCATTTCCTCCGTTGGGCAGACCAGGATAGGCGAAGTGCACGAAGGCGCCTGTGCCTTCGTAGGCCTTCTCGCGTCCGTTGATCGCCATCCAAGGTACGACGACAAGCCTGACCTGTTGGAATTCGGGGTTGGCGTCGTAGTGGATCTTGTCGAAGATCGGATCCCCGATGTATCGGGTCGCATCGTACAGCACGATGTCGCGGCCGGCCACGCCGACGACGTTGATCAGTTGGCCGATCAGGGAGTGGATGACCTGAGGGCTGGGCATCCCCGCCCCCAATCTCCATGGAGCGCCGTTGTTCCGATCCTGGTTCATATTGAGCTTGATGGCGATCTTCTCCCCCGCCTGATATCCGCGATCCACACCGTTGACCGTCCGGTTGAAGTAGCGAAACAAGGCATCCCACGCTTCGGCGTCGGTCCGCTGCCCGGCAAGCGATCGCAGAGCCTCGGAGACCATCAAGTCCGTCAGTTCGGGATCGGTGTTCTCGTCATCCCACCAGTCTCCCGTCCGGCCGTCCCAGCGAGTCACGTCGGGCTCGTACACCCACACGACCCGGCCCGGGTAAACGCCCCGTCCTTCCCCGATCGGCATGTTGGGGGGTTCGCTGGGGACAAAGCCGGCCGAGACTCGTGGGCGGTCGGTCAGTTCAAGAGCCAGCCACACCGATCCCCCGGCCGCCATCAGGAGAAGGGCCGCCGCGAGAGGACGTGCCTGCGAGTGAAGAGCCGCCACCCTTCTGCGGGCCAAGACGGCGCCGGCCAAACCCATCAGCCAGATCACGAACCCGCTCGCCAGCGGCGCGGCTACCCGCTGACAGGGATACGCCGCACGAGAGGGCTTCGGAATGACCCGAATGAGAAACCAGATCAGGGATATGAACCCGACGAACAATCCCAGTGGATACGCATAATGGACTCCGTGTCGCCTGTCCTTCTTTCGCCGGTGGGGACATGCCGACGCACCGTGCCCGCAGTGTCTCCTGTCCATCCGATCCTCCTCTTTGTTCTTCCCCGTGCCAACTACGGTCTCTTCGATGTCAAGCAAAGCGCATGTCAGGTCGTCCCGCAGAGGCTCCGGCATGTCGTGCGCCGCAGCGGCGTAGAATCGTCGGACGCCCCCCTGTCCGCCCTCTGCCGAAGCGCCTTCTGGAACGCCTGCATCAGCCGCTCGAAGGCTCTCTCACGCGAGTACTCCTGCTCGGCCCGCTCACGCCCGGCCCGACCCAGTTTGCGACACAACTCGGGCCTGAAGTACAGTGCGCGAATCCGGCTCGCCAACTCTTCCACATTGCCCGCCTCAGCCAGAAGTCCCGCGGCGCCATAGCCGATGATCTCCGGCAATCCTCCGATGGCCGAGCAGACGACCGGCTTGCCCAGACTCATCGCCTGGACAAGCACGTTGGGAAACCCCTCATAGCACAGACTCGGCACAACGATCATCCGCGATCGAGCGTACAGACGGCGCAGCGCGTCCCTGTCGAGGAATCCCAGCCACTGCACGTTCGCCGGGGCGCCCGCGCGAAGGGCCCGGGCCGCCTCGCAATCCCCCGCCACGACGAAGGGGATCTCCGGCGCCCGACGCGCCGCCTCCACGAACTCCCGGATCCCCTTCTCCGGGCTGATTCGTCCCACGTAGGCGACGACGTCCCCCAATTCGACCTCGCCGGCCGACGGCTCGGGCCGCACAATCCCCGGCAGAATCTCGATCCGTTCGGCCGGGATGCCGCTTTCGACGAACTTGGCTTTCTGAAAGCCGGACTGGACGAGAAAGACGTGCACGCTGTTCACGATGCTGCCGCGAATCCTGGCCACCGCATTTCTGAGCGCGTAGCCGGCGCTCTTGAGATAGCGGCCCTCGCAGTTTCGCCACAGGCACCACCACTCCCGCCCGCGGCCCAGGCACCGCTCGCACACTTCCCGGCCCGTGAAGTGAAGGCCGGAGGGACACACAAGCCGATAGTTCGGACATCGCATGACCACCGCCAGCCGTCGTCTGCGTAAGACATCAAAGATCGAAGGCGAGATGAGCGGATAGATGTTCTGCACCAGCACGACATCGGGCCGGCGTTCCTGCAAGAGCCTGTCCAACGCGGCCGCGGAGGCGGGATTGTGGATCCCGGTGCAGAACCCCTTGAGAGCTCCGATGCTGGACCGATACAACTCGGCGGAGCTGCGCCGATACCACCAGACCGAGTGACTCTTCTCGATCAGCAGACCCGCAATCTCCTCGGCGGCGTGCTCTTCACCGCTGGGCTTGCCGTAGTCGTTATGGATATAGAGAATGTTCATGGGTTTGGCGTCCCGCCGAACGACGGAGCCGGGGAGAACTCGAACGCGCCGATGTCGGGACCATTGCCCTGAGGGATCGATTGTCCGGCGAAATCGACAGTCAATCCCACGTCGATGGCCGCGTCGATGGCCGGCGAACCCGATCGCAGCTTGAACTGCTCCGCGGTCTGGGGCTGATCGGCTGCAAATCTCGGATTGGCCAGAACGCTGTGCGCATCTCGCGGCACGTCTCGCCCGAAGTAGAACAGCGAATTCACATCGGCGGCCGGGTAATACAGGTTGTAATCCCAGAAGAGTTCGTCCCACGGCTCGTCGCTGCCGTCGACGAATGCGTAGCGATCTCGCGGCGAGATGATCATGTTGTTGTAGACCTTCGCCTTGACGGGGTAGCCCGGCAA